>CAYLMF010000001.1:0-33215 GCA_964385005.1 uncultured Bdellovibrionales bacterium
GGTTTTTCAACTTTTGGTATTTCGAACATGTCTCTATGATAGCAAAAAACTCACCTACTCCCTCGCGTCACCTTGTAAATCTCTAAGGATTTCTGCAATACGAGCTTCGTCCTTCTCCTTCATGGCAGCCTCAACCTCTTTTAGAGACAGAGCGGCCTCATTGCCTTCTGCGGACGCAACGACATCGCTCTCTTTTTTAAGATAAAAATCCCCTTCTTTATCAACCATAAATATTCTTTTAATCGAAGATCCTGGTAAGGTCTCAATGGTGTTACCATTCTCATTCAAAGGCCGATATGCCCAGTGTCGTCCACGAACTTCTTTGCCAGTCGCAGGATGAGTTTCACCTCGACGGTACATGGGATAATCAGACTCAAAAATAAAGTTATTTTCTTCTGACTTAAGATAAGTCAAATCAGGCTCGCCTTTGGCAAAAGAAGGAAAGGGGACCCCACGATAAGTCACATTCACTCCCCCTTGGTTAATTTTTTCATCGTCCATCTTAAAAGACCCAAGGGAACCAGTGTCCATAAACTGACGCAAACCCTCCGTATTCATGATTCGATAAAAAAATTCTTGCTTGAAGTCTGGCTTATCTATCTTCTGCCACCGTACAGATTCCACCACAACTTCCGCTGGACTCTTTTCTTTCCCATCCTCTGTCTTAGGGGCATTCTCTGTCGATGGTGGTGTGTAAAATTCTTTCATACTGTATCAAACGGAAAAATGATTATCTGCTATCTAAAAGTGTATCATACAAACTGAAAGCTCTAAAAAACAAATGTTCTGATAAAACTAATCTTTCTAAGTACATACTTCCTACTTATTCCGTTTCTTTATTTCTGCTTCGATTTGTTCTAAAGTCACTTTTTTCTCTACCAATAAAACAAAAAGGTGATACCAGAGATCGACCATTTCTTCAATAAGTCTTTCTCTAGTTTGTTTTTGGGCAGCATGAATTACCTCCATGGCTTCTTCGGCGACTTTCAAAGAAATCTTGTCTAGCCCAGCATTGAAAAGAGAGGTAGTGTATGACCCTTGTGGCAGGTCTTGCTTACGACTGACAATAATGGAGAATACATTTTCTATTGGACTCTTTCTGGGCACATCAGAAAAACAGGTCATATTGCCTAAATGGCACGTCTTTCCTTGAGGGAGAGCCTCTATCAGGAGAGTATCATTATCACAATCTAATACCATATCCAATACCTTAAGTGTATTACCACTTGTCTCCCCCTTCATCCATAAACGCCTTTTGGTGCGACTATAAAACCATACTCTACGAGTTTGCATGGTTTTTGTCAGTGCTTCCCGGTTCATATACCCCAACATTAAAACTGATCCCGTGGAAGAGTCTTGGATGATAGCTGGTATCAAACTCTGCACTTTTTCCCAATTTATTTTTTCAATGTTTACTTTTTCCATATGTTTATTGTAGTAGTAATTCTCTGAGCCCTTGTTTGCTATTCGTAACAGCTCTACTGGTAATCAACACGGCCTGAGATTCTAAGATAGTCACCAGGGGCACTAAACGGTGAGCTTTTAAGGTAGCTCCTGTTTGGACGATATCACACACCGCATCAGCAACATCAAGCTCCGGCGCTATTTCTACCGAGCCAGACGTAGGGACAACCACAGAGTTAATATTATTTTGAGTTAAATAATTTTTTAAAACCTGCGGATAGGTAGTCGCGATACGTTTTCCTTCCAAGTCTTTAAGAGTTTTTATCAGCGAATCTTCAGGAACCGCAATAGAAAGCTGACATCGAGCAAAATCAAGTGTGCGAATTACTTCTATCTTCAGCTGTGTCTCAAGAAGAACGTTTTGTCCTACGATAGCAAAATCCACGATACCTCGACTCACGTACTCAGGAATATCATCATCACGCAAAAGAACAAGATCTATCTCTCTGTTTTCACATTTTTGAATGAGAAAACGACCGTTAGGCGTAAACCTTAAGCCAAAAGAAGTCAGAAAAGCTATACTCGCTTCACTGAGTCTTCCATTTTTTTGTATCGCAATTTTTAATCTCTGGTTTTTCATACATATATTCTTAAAAATAATCAGCTATTCTCATCTACACAAAAAACCCCCTCAAACTTGAGAAGGGGGATTGTTACATATCTTATAATTTCTGTATGCTAAGACGGCCCGTTCACAAGTTTGGAATGGGTATGATGATGATTTAGGCGTGAGAGAATCAATTGATAACCTCCAACTGGTCCATTAAGCCACTTGGATATGCGCGCAATAGTAGTTGAGGAAAGACCAGTTTTTTGTGTAATAGCTAAGTAATTCATATTTTTTGATAAAAGACGCGCCGCCTCAAGACGGTTAGCAAACTCCTTGATATCTTTTTCAGTCAGGAGATCACGCATAAAACGCTGTGCCTCATTGGCATTCTCAAGAGCTAAAAGAGCCCTTACTAGTTGCTTATTTTCTCTGGTATTCCAATTAAATTCTTTCATAATGATTACTTTAGCAAACTAAAGTAATTTAGTCAAGTAAAGTGAGCCATGACTCATGATCCGCTCTATAGGGCTTCCGCCATCTAGTCCCTTCGGGTCACCCCAAACTGGGAAACTATGTTTCCCCGACCCCCTTCTTGTTCGATTCCCCTTTCCAAGACACAAAAAGCAAAACCACCCATTAAAGGGTGGTCTTGCTTTTTTGAGCGGGTAAGGGGAATCGAACCCCTGTCCTCAGCTTGGAAGGCTGATGTAATGAGCCATTATACAATACCCGCTAGTGACTAAATCTTTAAGAACCTCTTACTGCAAACCAAAAGTAATGAGCCATTATATTTATCCGCCTCTGGCGGACAATACTACTTTCGCAAAGCCTTCGGCGGGCAGGCCCGCTTAGTACTTTGTCTGGCAATTCTTTCAATGTCCTACTTCTTTATATTCGCCGAATCCATTCCTGTAAACGGGTCTTTATGCCACTGATCCTCTGGTACTTCCAGAGTATGAAGCATATTTTCCATCGCTTCTAGGAAAGAAGGCGAACCTACAATATAATACACACATTCCTTGGGATTGTCTATATAGGACTCCAAAAGCTCCTTACATATGTAGCCCTTGGCCTCTCCTGCTGCCATTTCCCTCTCTTCCTGTGAAAAGACGTCTACGTACTGAAAATTGGCCAATTTGAGAGACTTAAGCTCTTCTCTATGAGGCGCATCCCCTTCTTTACGGTTAGCATTGAAAAGCACAAAATGGCGCCCGCTTCCCGCCTTTTCTTCCTCTATAAGCTGACTGCGGACCGGCGTAATCCCTACCCCTCCCACGAGATACACTACGGTACGAGTATCTTCTGGTTCTAGGACAAACTTTCCGATAGGTGGAGTGACACTGACAGTACTCCCAGGCTCCATAGCCCAGAAGGTCTGCTTGAAACCACTCTCGCTCTGACGCATAGTGAAAATGAGCTGACTCTCACAAGGAGCAGCGCAAATAGAAAGTGAGCGCACTCCGGCACGAGTATCTGGCGCTACCAGATTATCGACTTTGAGGGCTACGTACTGGCCAGCGCGGAATTGGAAATTCTCTGGCTTGTTGAAGTAAAAAGTTTTGGTGCCTGTGGCGGTATCTTCGATTTTTTCTAAGGTAAGGGTAATCATGCGTTTCTTTATCTCATTTTGTAAGCTCTCTCCTCTAGTATAGCAAACTAGAGAATTTCTTGAAAAATCTTCTCATATGCCTTGATCTCAAGGAGCATCACTATGGTGCGTGCTAACTTATGTCCATCATGACGGATAAGCGAGCGGGTCGCAGCGATAGCATCGCCCTTCTGGCGTACAACTTTTTTCTTATCCAAGAAATCACTGGCTACCACACGGTACCGTGCCTGAGTAGTCTTTTTCTCGAGGGTTACCAACTCACTATCTTCTTTACGGTAGCGAACCAACAGTTCTTCGGCTGGCTTTTTCTTATTGAAGATAACAAAGTCTACTCGATCTCCTCCGAGATAGCTATTGATCTCTTCTACGTAGTCATTGGCGCTGTAGCCATCGGTGTGACCTCTTTTGTTGACCAGGTTACAGTTATAGACCACTTTGGCCTTAGAGCGCTGTATGGCCTCAGAAACACCTTCTACGAGGAGGTTTGGGATGATACTACAGTAGTGATTACCTGGTCCAATCACTATGAGGTCCGCTTCAAGAATTTTCTCAATCGCTCTTGGATTGGCTTTGGCCTTCGGATGAAGAAAGGCTTTCTTGATTCCTACCTTACCAAGCTGCTTAGATGTATTGATTTCATGCTCACCCTCAAGGACGGTGCCGTCAGCAAGCTTCACCTTGAGACTGGTATCTGTCCCAGTGACTGGTACTACTTCACCTTTGACATTGAGTATCTGAGCAGCCTCCTCTACTCCTTCTGCAAAGCTTCCGGTAATCTTCTCTAAAGCCGAGAGGAATAGATTACCGAAACTGTGTCCCGAAAGACCCCCTTCTTGAAAACGATAGTTCATGAGATCACGAAGCATATCTGAGGAATGCGACAAGGCCACGAGGCACTGTCGCACATCTCCCGGAGGAAGGACGCCTAACTCATCACGAAGGACGCCAGTAGAGCCTCCATCGTCAGCCATAGAGACAATAGCGGTAATCTCTACCGGATATTCACGAAGACCAGACAGAAGCATAAAACTACCTGTCCCTCCACCAATTGTGACAATTTTTTTCATATAAGCTTTTGCAAATCCCTCTTGATTTGCCTTATTGTCGGGGTGCTGAGAATCGAACTCAGACTAAATGATCCCAAATCACTCGTACTACCACTATACTACACCCCGATTTTTAAATACTCTTAAAACACAGTTTATTCTAGCCAAGAAAGCCTTAAGAGTCAACTCGCCCCATTAGAAGTAGCTAAGTACTTCCCCTTTCCTTGTTACTCATCAATTTCTACTCCATATCTACAATATATCCGCAAAGCCCCTACTTCTAACGGGGT
The DNA here is from genome assembly GCA_964385005.1 of uncultured Bdellovibrionales bacterium. Taxonomy (GTDB): domain Bacteria; phylum Patescibacteriota; class Minisyncoccia; order Moranbacterales; family UBA1568; genus UBA1568. The sequence continues at coordinate 4,960 of CAYLMF010000001.1, forward strand.
AAACCCGCAACAAAAAGCAAAAATCCCCCTTGCGGAGGATTTTTACTCTATCTTTTTGTTTTACTGCCGAAGCAGTGGTCGAAACCATAATTATTTTACAGCTTCTTTCAAAGTTTTACCAGCAGTGAACTTAGGCACTGTCATAGCAGGGATAGTAATTTTCGCTTTTGTCTGTGGGTTGATACCCTCACGTGATGCACGCTGTGAAACCTTAAAAGTTCCAAAGCCAGTTAGGGTTACTTTGTTTCCCTTCTGAAGTTCACCAGTGATGACGTCGAGTGTGCATTCGAGAACTGCTTCTACATCTTTCTTAGAAAGATCAGTTTTGTCTACGATTGCATGTACGAGCATTTCGCGGTTTACGTTTTTCATGTTATTTCACCTGCCTTTCTAGTTTAGCCTTTTCTTTTTTTACTTCACTGCCCGAAAAAAATTTCGTTCAGGCAGGCGTACGCACCGAAGTAATAAAGTGAAAGTACAAGTTGTTTATACAATCCTTTTTTGGAGGATGTACCCTCCTGCACTGATATTAAGCCTTTTTTCAGAAAGATGCAAGAGATAAGCCTTTTTTTATCCACAGCCTTTGTCTAAGCCATTTCAATGATCACAAAAAACTGACACCTCTTATGGAGAGTGTCAGTTTTTTTCGTATTTTTTCTTAACGAGCGTACCCGGTTATTCTACCGGGCGTACTCTACTGCACGAGTTTCACGAAAGACATTGACTTTGATTTCACCAGGAAACTTGAGTTCCTCTTCAATCTTCTTGGCAATATCTCGAGCAAGCTTCATAGCACCATAGTCATCGGTCTTTTCTGGATTGACGAAGATACGCACTTCGCGTCCGGCCTGGATAGCGTATGACTTCTCTACCTCAGGGAAGGTATTGATCAGCGCCTCAAGCTCCTGGAGACGCTTGATGTACTTCTCAGCCGTTTCCTTGCGAGCACCTGGACGAGCAGCTGACAAAGCATCAGCAGCAGTCACGATAAAGGCTTCAATCGTCTGGTGAGGATACTCATCATGATGACATTTCATAGCATCGATGACATTTTGACCCACTCCAAACTTCTCTAGTATACGCATACCAATCTTCACGTGTGTACCTTCGATCTCATGGTCTACTGCCTTACCAATATCATGGAGGAGTCCGGCTTTTTTGGCACAAGTGACATCTGCTCCCAATTCTGCTGCTAGAGCTCCGGCAAGGTACGATACCTCAAGGGAGTGCAAAAGCACATTTTGCTTGTAGCTATAGCGATAGCGCAGTCTACCGAGGATATAGAGGAGCTTTGGGTGTAGTCCAGCGATACCGGCATCAAAAGCAGCTGCATCTCCAGCTTCTTTAATTTTCTGATCAAGCTCTTTCTTAGCCTCCTCTACTGCTTCTTCAATACGAGCTGGGTGAATACGTCCATCTGATACCAACTTTTCCAAAGCGATGCGAGCAATCTCACGACGCACTGGATCAAAACCAGAAATAATGACTGACTCTGGAGTATCGTCAACGATAAGCTCTACGCCCGTTTCTTTTTCTAAAGCACGGATATTGCGCCCTTCTTTTCCAATAATCTTTCCTTTAACTTCGTCAGAAGGGATAGAGACTGTAGTAGTGGTGAATTCAGAAACGTGCGAACGAGAATATTTATGAATAATCGTCGCCATGATATTGAGTGAGCGTTTCTCAAGTTCTTCATGAGCATCGTGCTCAAGGCGAGTCATACGTTTGACGAGTGCTTCTTTGCTTTCTTCTTCTACTAAACGAAGGAGCTCATCAGCAGCCTGCTCTTTGGTCAAGCTCGAAATCTCAGCCAGCTTGCGAGCCTCTTCAGCTCGAAGTTCTTCGCTTTCTTTTTGGATTTCCTTGATCATCTCAGCCTTTTCGAGTAAGCGACGTTTCTCGTTGTCAACGCTTTTGTGTTGTTCCTCTAACTGCACCTCTCTTTTCTCGAGGCGATCTTCTTGGTTATTGAGTTTTTCCTGACGCTGTTTCTCTTCCTTTTTTGCTTCCTCAAGAATCTGGAGAGCCTCCTTTTTGGCATCCAAAGTAATCGTATCTACTTGCTTTTCAGCCTTTTCCAGAATACGAGCTGCTTGAGCTTCTGCGGTATTCAATTGTTTTTTGGCTAAATTCTGACGGATAACGTATCCCAGAAGTAGACCAGCCCCAAGGGCGACCAATCCCATTAAAAAATCCATAAGTGTGAATACACCGTATGGAACAAGCTGAGAGAAAAAAGACGCTCAAACAAACCCTTTTACACTTTTTGGGCACTACTGACTACAAGGGTTTTGACGTTGAATGAATGAAGTTTCACAAAAATGAATGAATGTTCTCTTGTTTATTCCAAACAGGTGCGATATGAGTAAATTACCTGCACCATCATCATAGCTCGTAAGAAAGCCTTTTGTCAAAGGCCTTACTCGGTGCTAAAATAGCCTTACTAACACTAATACAAACAAAAATGTTTCGTCCGCTTGTCCTTGTAGTCCTTGATGGCTGGGGTCTGAGTAATAGTACTCAGGGAAACCCTATCCGTGAGGCCAAACTTCCCACTTTTGACACCCTAAATCGCTACTATCCCATGACGACCCTCCAGGCCTCTGGTATCTCTGTGGGGCTACCTTGGAATACCGCCGGCAACAGCGAGGTGGGCCACATGACTATGGGCGCTGGACGAGTCATCTACCAAAACCTCCCTCGTATTTCCCTTGCCATCCAAGATGAAAGCTTTTTCAAAAATGAAGTCTTGCTCGAAGCCATAGAAAAGGCTAAAGCTGGTGGTAAAAAACTTCACCTCATGGGACTCGTGAGCACAGGAAGCGTACATGCTCATCGCGATCACATCACCGCCCTCCTCCAGATGGCAAAGCAGGCCGGACTAACTGAGGTATTTCTTCATGCGTTTACCGATGGGCGTGACTCGGCTCCTACCTCTGGCATCACCGTTATCAAGGAGATCATACGAGAAATGCAGGTCATGGGTGTTGGCAAGCTGGCTAGCCTTTCAGGACGCAACTACTCCATGGATCGCAACAACAACTGGGAGCGTATTGCTAAAACCTACAAAATGCTGACTGAGGGCATCGGTGATCAAACAGAAGATCCCCTCCTCTATCTCGAACACTCCTACACCCAAAACATCACCGATGAGTATATTGAACCAACCTGCGTGACTAAGGATGGCAAGCCTCTTGCACTTATCGAAGATGGAGATTCTGTTGTATTTTTCAACTTTCGTGAAGACCGTGCCCGTGAACTCACGAAAGCTTTTGCTCTCGACAACTTTGATGGTTTTAGTCGTCAAAAGAAAAACCTCTTTTTTGTCACTCTTACTGAATATGAACAACATCTAGGTGTGCCCGTGGCATTTGCTCCAGAAAATATCACCGGAAGCCTTGGAGAGGTCCTCTCCCAGTATGAAAAAACCCAACTCCGCTTAGCCGAGACTGAAAAGTATGCTCATGTCACTTACTTCTTTAATGGCGGTACCGAAGAAGCTTTCCCCAATGAAGATCGTGTTCTTATCCCATCACCAACCGTTGCTCACTTTGACGAAATTCCAGAGATGAGTTCACCTCAAATCACTGAGGCCTTGGTCAAAGCTATCATGAGTAGCAAGTACGACTTCATCCTTGTCAACTATGCCAATCCTGATATGGTAGGTCACACCGGCAACGAACAAGCTTCTATCGAGGCCGTTGAAGCTACTGACAAAAGCCTTTCTATCATCATCCCAGCCGTTATCAAGGCTGGTGGCGCTATGATAATCACATCTGATCATGGCAACGTAGAAGAAGTTACTCGTATCGCCACTGGTGAAGTCGATACGGAACACTCCACCAACCCTATCCCGCTTTGGTTTATCACTCCAGATAACCAACGTGAAAAAACCGCTGATCAAATGATGCGTGAGCAAAATCAAGTCAATGGACTCCTCTCCGATGTCGCCCCTACAGTACTAGAGATCCTAGATATTCCTAAGCCTACCGTCATGAACGGTACCAGCCTCCTCGAACTCTTGAAATAAAAAGCAAAAAGACCCTACTAGAGGGTCTTTTTTGTATTCTTCTTTTTTACTTTACTATCTTGTCGACGATACCGTACTTGAGAGCCTCTTCGGCGGACATGTAGTAGTCACGCTCTGTGTCTTGCTCAATCTTGGTAATCTTCTGACCGGTGTGCTTGGCCAGGATTTTATTCAGACGGTCACGAGTTTTGAGGATATGTCGCGCCTGGATATCAATTTCTGTAGCCTGTCCCTGAGCTCCACCCAAAACCTGATGAATCATCACTTCGGCATTGGGGAGAATCATACGCTTACCTTTGGCACCGGCTGCCAAAAGGAGCGATGCAGCTGAAGCAGCCATACCCATACAAATGGTCTCTACTGGGGCTTTGACATACTGCATGGTGTCATAGATAGCCAATGCCGATGTCACCTGACCGCCAGGTGAATTGATGTACATTTTGATATCTTCCTTGGAACTCTCTGACTCCAAAAAAAGGAGCTGAGCTATCACCGAGTTAGCAACATCATCATTTATAGGAGTACCAATAAAGATAATACGGTCCTTGAGGAGACGTGAGTAAATATCATAGGCACGCTCGCCTTGGGGTGACTTCTCTACAACCATAGGAACAAGAAAGTTTTTCATACGGTTATGCTTTATCAATTTAGTCTGATACTTATTTTACTTCTTCGAGGTATTCCAAGGTTTTGCGATTCTGCAACTGTTCTTGGATGACAGCGTACAAACGAGGAAGGTCAATCTTTTTCTCAGCCTCTTCTACGTTTTTGTAGTACTGCATAGTCTTATTCATCTCTTCTTCGATTTCCTCTGCTGATGGCTTGATGTCAGCATCCTTGGCTACTGCCTGGAGTACAAGCTCAGCACCGATACGCTTCTTGGCTTGTGGTGTCCATTCTTTCTTCACTTCTTCTTCGGTCTTGCCCATACGAGTAAGGTAGTCTGCAAAGACGATACCCATCATCTCAGCTTGTGAAGCAAATTCACGAAGCATGCGATTTTCTTCTTCCAATACCAAACTCTCTGGATACTCAAAGCTCACTCCTTCAAGAAGCGCGTCAAGAATTTTGGTACGACGTTCTTCTTTAGTCTTGGCTTTTTGTTCCTCAAGGATACCTGTGTGAATATTCTCTCTCAGGGCAGTCAGAGTTTCAAAGTTTCCTACGGTCTTGGCAAATTCATCATTGAGTTCCGGTGCCTGCTTCTCCTGTACAGCACGTACGACTACGGTAAACTGAGCGTCTCTGCCGGCAAGATGCTTGGCATGGTATTCAGCTGGAAAACTCAGTGTGAAAGTCTTTTCTTCACCCGCTTCCATATCAATCACCTCATCCTCAAAGCCTGGAATAAAGGTATTGCTTCCCAGTACCAACGGATGATTTTCGCTCTTACCACCTTCAATGACTACGCCATCCTGCATGACAGTGAAGTCTACCAAAACAGTGTCCCCTTCTTTGGCGCCACGGGCAACAGTGATAAGTGGTGCGCGCATCTCAGAAATTCGCTTCAACTCTTCATCTACTTCGCTGTCTGTTACGGTGACAGGATTTTTGTCAGCTTCTTGGTTGATTTTCTTGACGGCTTTTTTCCAATCAGAAAGAGTTACTTCTGGCATCACATCTGTCTCCACTACATATACCAAATCTTCACCTTCTTTGAAGTTCTTGAGATCTACCGCTGGATGACCGATGGCCTCAATTTTTTCTTGATTCAAGACCTTTGGGTAGCTATGCCCTACGGCATGTTCAGCAGCCTCAGCCAAGATAGCCTCGCGACCAAAGCGCTGCTCTACTACATCCTTAGGCACCTTGCCCTTACGGAAACCAGGTAGCTTTACGTTCTTAGCCATACCTTCAGCGGCATGGTCAATTTCTTTTTGCCATTCTGACCACGGCAAAGTGACTGTGATAGCCATGCGTGAAGCTGGGAGCGATTTCTTATCTACATTCATAGTACAGATTCAATAAAAGGAAATTAGTTCTGAGGAAACTTTTCTTGGTACAAGGCAAGTGATTTTATAACGGCAGCATGCGCAGCCTCACATCCCTCTATACCATTTATGACAACGCTCTTACCCTCGATAGTTTTGTAGGTCTCGAGAAAGTGCTGGATTTCTTTGACGGTGTGTGGATTGATATCCTCAAGATCTTTAACGCCTTCCCAACGTGGATCATTTTTTGGTACAGCAATCACCTTGTCATCACCTTCGCCACCATCGATCATATGAATGACAGCTACTGGGCGAGCCTCTACGAGAATACCCGGGAAAAGCGGGTTAGTGGTAAGAAGAATCACATCTAGTGCGTCCCCATCTTCCCACAAAGTCTGTGGCACAAAGCCATAGTCAAATGGATAGTCCTGAGCTGTCTTCATGGCTCGGTCGAGCTTGATAAGACCAGTTTCCTTGTCTATCTCATACTTATTTTTTGACCCCTTTGGGATCTCTACAATAACATTGATGATTTCTGGAAGATTTTTTCCAGAAGAGATTTCGTGCCAAAGATTCATATGTGTATTTGATACCTTAAAAAGAAATTATACTTCCTCAGTGATTTCTTCAGTAGCTACTACTTCAGCCTCAGGAGCAACTTCTGATTCTGCACCTTCGACAAGCTCTCCTTGAGTCTGAGCGACCTCGGAGTCGATGACAGTATTTTCAACAACTGGTTCATCATTACTGACGACATCAAGCTTCCAGCCTGTAAGCTTGGCAGCAAGACGGACGTTTTGTCCACGCTTACCGATAGCAAGTGAAAGCTGGTCATGAGGTACGGTCACTACTGCACGCATCTCATCTGGAAACAACTCTACTCCGAGCACCTTGGCTGGAGAAAGAGCCGCGCTAATAAACTTGCTGGCATCCTCACTCCACTCAATGATATCAATTTTCTCACCACCAAGCTCATCGATAATCGCTTGGACACGAGTACCCTTCTGGCCCACACATGAACCAATTGGATCAACTCCTTCTTCGCTTGTGGCTACTGCAATCTTGGTGCGACTACCTGCTTCACGTGAGATGGCTTTGATCTGTACTGTGCCGGTAAAAATTTCTGGCACTTCAAGAGTAAACAAGTGCTCTACCATGGCTGGATTAGCACGCGATAGGAGCAGTCCTGGACCTTTGGTGTCTGATTCTACACGTACAAGAAACACCTTCAGGTGCTGACCGACACGATAATTCTCGCCTTCGATTTGCTCTGATGGAAAAAGAATACCAACTGATTTTCCAAGATCCACAAAGACGTTACGGCCTTCTACACGTTGGACAATACCATTGACCACTTGTCCTTCTTTTTCTTTGTATTCTTCAAACATGGTCTCGCGCTCTGCTTCACGAATACGCTGTATGATAACCTGCTTCGCGGTCTGAGCAGCTACACGACCAAAAGTATCCTGGCTTTCAAGCTCGAGCTCAACCAAGTCACCTAGCTTGTATGACTTCTTAATTTTCTTAGCATCTTCGAGAGTGATGTCACGTTCACGGTTAAAACGAGGAAGCTTTCCTTCTTCTACATCAAACTCTTCGCGAGTAGCTTCCACTCCTTCTTCCTCTTCAGTTTCTTCAACAAATTCACGTGTAGTCTCGTCTACTACTTCTTTGACCAAGAAGAATTCTGCGGCCTTCGCTACTTCATCAAAATGCGCCTTAATAACCTGTCCCTTCTTACCATAGTCCTTCTTGTAGGCAGCAGCGAGCGCAGCTTCTACTACCTCGAGCACTCTCTCCTTAGAAAGACTCTTCTCGTCAGCTATCTGCATAACAGCGCTACCAAACTCACCAAGACGGCCTGAGAGACTGCTCTGATCGTCGTTTTCTTCTTCCTGTACTATTTTCTTTGCCATAGTATTTTATTAAATTGTCTGAAATGAATTACATTTTATTGATTTGAGTAAAAAAAATGGCCCGCTTTCGCGTACCGTAATCAATCTTCACTCTGTATCTATACTACTCCCAAAAAGGCTTTTTGTCAACCCAAAAGGCTTATATAAAAGAAAAGGCGGCGGGTTCCCATTAGGGTTCCCGCCGCCAAGCCTCAGTTGAATACCAAGGCCAAAGTCTGCTGCTTCCAGCTGGTCCGGTCGAGGCCGAACGTCAACCGAACACAGCCATCGCCACGCACCCTGGTTTCACCAGAGAACGAACGACCGTCCGACGAACGAGTCCCCGGCACGTCGTTGATACGAACGTAGCCGGTAAGCTCGTAGGGCGCTTCCGCTCCGAGCGAGACGAACACCGTTGGAATGGTGAACGTCCGATTGCCCGGGCGAATGCCGCACACCTGCTTCGTGGCCGTTGAGGTCGTGAGGACCTCTTTGGTCACTTCGTAGGTGAGCTCCCCAGTAGCCTGCGCCACCATGCCGTGGTCTTCCCTCTCTGCCTGGTAGGCATTGAGTTCGTCCCATTCGGCGCCGGTGAGCTCGTTGCCTGCTTCGATGCGAGCGAGCAGTGCTTCTGCTCGTGCATTCTTCTGGGCATCGTCACGCTCGAGGAGCGCACGCTCGATGCGATTCACCGTCTGATCCTGCGGATGGGTGTAGCGATAGCCCGCCACCACCAGAGCCACAAAGCCGAACGTGAGGATAATGCCCGTCACCACCTTATAGATCCTGGGTGGTGTCTTGTAAACGAGGGACCAGAGCCCCACGCCACCAAGGAAAACGAGCGCACCCATGGCTGGCCAGCCGTGTTCGAGCTTGAAGAGGGTCAGGACCGCGAAAGCCGTGATCCAGAAAAGGGCGACATGGGAAGTAATCCCCACATATCCCTTGACCTGGTCGATTGCCGACTTGGCCACCTTGCCGAGTTCGAAATTGGGAAGATCGAACTCTTTGAGGATCTTCTCCAGCTCGACATCCGGGAGTCCCCGGATGCCGCCCAGGGCCAAGACGATGGCCAGGGGCTTGGGGTGGAATGTAAGGTAGGCCCACGCTGCCATCAAGATGAACATGATGACAGCGTTGAGCTCTTTCGCATCCCAGCCCACGTTGAGCCAGACACCGAGCCCGAACAGGAGAACCGGTCCGAGCAAGATATAAGGCATGGCATTCCGGTAGATTTTGGAGATGTACTCCAGCTTCTCCTGTGCCGTGAGGGCAAGAAAATATGCGGTCTTGCCCCAGTACCGCGTGGTGCCAGTAACGGCCATAGCTTAACTCCCTGTGTTCTGATAGGCGATCACGAAGATCGCGATTACGGTAAGGATGAATATCCAGGTCTTCCAAGACCAGTACGTCGGGATTTTCTTCTCCAGACGTTTGATCTCGTATTCACCTCTGGCATTCCACTTGCCCTTTTGGGGGATGGTGATGCCGTCACGATGACCTTCGATTTGGCTCCGCTTTTCGGCGAATGCCTCTTCAAAGGCCTGTTCGTAAAGCGTGTTCAATTGCTCGACACGCCTCGGATCATCCGCGGGTACCATTCCTTCGGCTGCCTCGAAGCGATCGCTCATCCCCAAGGAGATGAGGGCATCGTAGGCTCCAGAGGCGATGGCCTCTTGAAGCTTCTTTGCCTTTTCGATCGATATTTCCGAGATAGACTTCTCATCAAAGAAGTTCCCGATGAGGTAGTCGTAAGCGGCTTTGAAATCATCGTGGCCACTTTTCTCGTCGTAGTTCGGGGTGTCCGATTTGATCAGACTGGCCACAAACACCAGGTGACCCACTCGCGGGTCTTTCACGGTATATTCGTAGTCAGCCTGTACCCTTTGATACGAACGAATTATTTCATGAGGACCAGGCTTCTTCTTTTGTTGTGCCTGCTCACTCTCTTGTGAGCCATCCCTCGGATTCTTCTCGACTGTTGAAGCCGCGAAGATTTCAAAGTGTTCGGTGAGTACCAACGTAGCGATAATCTTCCGCCAACGATCCCGCTGGTGAGGCTTTAACCGCTTGCTCCGGAGAGCAGCGATCTTGCGCATCACTACCGCACCGTCCACTAAAGGCGGACCATCCGGCTTGAGACGCGCGACTGCCTCATCGACTGCGAGGAGAATTGCCTCGTCATCCAGTGTCGGAAGAACTCCGTCCACCTTCTGTTGTGTGGGCTTTTCGCCGCTCATTGCCCGAAGTGCCTTAAAGGCATCCCAGGCCATGGAGGCGGACCCAATATCCAGTCCTATTGCCATGTTACTGTCCTTCTCTCTCAATTGTTAATGTGCCCATCAGGAGAGGCCGAAGCCTGACTCTCGGTTACAGCCTGTCCCAACGGGCAGATAAATCACTGTAACAGGCTATTCTAGCATAAAATTTAAGAAAAGTCAATAGCTCTTATATACGTAGGTATAAATAAAACCCCTTATATAAGGGGTTTTATGCCGTTTATTGCCTTGACTGGCCTATGTAGCGATAAAAAAGTCTGCGATTTGCCTGACGATAACCAAAGCAGAAAACGTCACAATCATACCAATAATGGCGTATTTGACGATATCTTTGGCCGTTCCGGCCTTTTTGTCATCACCAGCGGATGTAAGGTACATGACCGCTCCCACCAAAAACATAATAATGGCGAGAATGCCGATAATACCAAGAAGGAAGTTAAGGACATTGGTGGCAATTTCTGTTAGCGAAAGCGCTCCACTGGCCTGACTTGGAAGATCTGTCCAACCAAGTACTCCTCCAATTTCTTTGAGGAATGATGGGGCAATCATCACTATAGCAAGCCCTACAAGGGCAGCGGTAATACAAGCCTTGGCAGCGCTGATGCGCTTATCATTACCAGCAGAAGTGATATACATGAGACCTCCGATCACGAGAAATACAAGAGCGAGGATGACCACGATATTGCGGAGCGTCCCCATGACCTGATCCAGGAGACTTTCTACCGTATCATACTGAAGTGGATTAGTGATCTCTACAGTAACTGGCGCGCTTGGAGTAGCGGTGCCACCCCCAGTAGTAGGAGTAGTAGTAGGGACACAGCAGTTTCCCTGATTACCACAGGTACCTCGAGCAGTCTTACCTGTAGGACAACCCGCGCTGACTGCGGCGCACACTGCTCCGCTGATAGCGGTACAGGTAGCACTACTCGTTGGAGCCGGAGTGGTGGTGGTAGGAGTCGTTGGAGTGGTAGGTGTCGTTGGAGTGGTAGGTGTCGTTGGAGCGGTAGGTGTTGTTGGAGCAGTGGCTACATATGGACCAGAAAGGGCTCTCTCTCTAGAGACAAGCGTCACTCCTGTTGTAGATTCACCTGTCCTTAAGAGACTGTAGCCATTGGCTATCACTATGCCAGCATCACGATTAACATTATTTGACTCTGTAGGTGTAAGGCAACACTTATAGCCTGCTGAGTTATACGCATTTTGATTTGCAGACTCTCCGCTTCGACAACTTTGAGCATTGGCTGTATTCGTCCCGTTATAAACACCACATGCCAATTGAACCTTTGGAGCAGCAGCATTTACTTGAGAAGCTGTTGACGCGAGAAAGTAAAGGCTGGCAATAAAGAGTATTTTTCTCATAATTTAAAAAGCTACATTTGAAGCAGTGAAGAGGGCACTTACTGCTTTGATAATAATAAGTCCACTCAGGGCTATGATAATACCGATGATAGAGTTGATCATATTACTCTTACCCTTCTCGGCCATCTTGGGATCACCCGCTGAAGTAAGGTACTGGATACCCGCTACCACAAAAGCAATAATAGCGATAAAGCCAAAGATAGAAAGCAACCAAAACATAAACGTTTGCAGAATGATAGTCACCGGCCGATCAGAAAGACCCGTGTTGGTTGGGATACAGACCCCCGCTTGGATTGTTCCAGCACAATCAACAGCAGCCAAAACAAATCTATTACCTAAGACAAAAAGGGCTGCCAAAAAAGTGCTTGCAAGAAATGTATAACGCGAAAAGATTTTCATATTTTTGTATTATTTGCTCTTAGTATACCACAAAAAAACACCCCCGCGTATGTCGAGGGGTGTTTTTGAATAATTTCTTTTTGCCTTAGAAGTTAGTAGTAGTTCCTTGCAAGAAGGTGTTGACTGCTTGGATGATTACAAAACCAATCAAAGCAACAATTACACCAGTGATAGCGGCTGTCATAGCGTTCTTTGCCTTTTCGGCACGCTTCTCATCTCCTGCTGCGGTGAGATAAAGAATACCAGAGATTACAAAGGCGATAATACCAATGAAACCAAGGATAGCTAGCAGGTAGTTCATACCTGTTTTAATAATATTTACGATAGTGCCCCCTGGGAGTTGCGCGCTTGAAGCGTTAGTGATACCTGCATTCCACTGAGCGTGAGCTAGTGTAGGAACAAGTGTCAAACCAAAAGCGAATACACCGTAAACTGTCTTTTTAAGAAATGTCATATTTTCTCTCACCTCCTTTCCTTGTGAGTAAACTCTTTGTGAGCACTCTATTTTTATATTGATTTTCTCTAACCGACAAAAAACGAACCTAACTGACTTATAATTACTGACACTCCAAAGGCTACCACTGCACCGATAATTGCATAAAAAAGAATTTTTTTGGCAACTTCAGCTTGCTTAGGATTACCTTGGGCTGTCAGATACAAAAGTCCAGAAATAACTAACGCTATTATAGCAAGCACTCCTATGATTGACAACAAAAAATTAACCACATTTTGAAGGACGCTGGCTATGCTTGGCGCATCACTTATCGTACCAGCATGAGCAATAGGTGTTTGCAAAAACCAGTGCATACTATTCTAACTCTTGTAAGTTACTCATACCATCAATATTTTCTGTATAAGAGGAAAGATCTACACTGCCCGGACAACCACTAAGTCCTAAATTTTTTCCAGATAAAAAGCTACTTGTACTTGGTGAAACGCCTACTATAATTCTAAATTGACAAAGGCTACTTTCTGGCACACCTATTCTTTCTGCTAAATACTTACCGGCTCTTTGACGCGTCTCTTCGAGTGGAAAAGTATACAGCATTATATCAAATGTGTTTGTTTCAGGATAAAATAGAGTATCATAATCAGGATTCTTTGCCTCTGAGACTTCTTTTGGATACTTATCCACTAGAACAGATCCTGGTGTAGGTGAGTATTCTGTCTGAATAGCATTGTTTTGGATTTTTTCTTTTACTTGATTTTGGAGAGCTTCTTCTTCAGGCGTAAAAGTGCTCACGCTTGGATTATACACTGATGATTGTTCAATCTCTGTGCTGGTCTGAAGATCTTCAGCCTGTGGAGTTTGGTTCTTTTTTAGCATAAAGAAGAAGGTACTCACTGCTAAAAGGATCACACACCCGAGAATAATAATTATTTTTTTCATAGTATTTAAATTCTTGCTGGAACACCACAAAACCTACGTGTATTTGGCCAAGGAGTAGTGACATGACCATTCCCAGAAAGACTACATGCTGCTCTTGTGTTGAGCGTAGGATTCATAGCTAGATTCATGCAATAATCGAAATCCGCCATATTGCGAATACTACAATTCCATCCTCCGCAAGCGCCATTTCTTAATCTATTCACACATCCACTTCTCTTTTTTCCCAAATTACTACAACGTTGAGGATCAAGAGAGGCTCCGCTATCAAGGACATTTATCTGCCAGAGACCTCCTGAAAAAGATTTACCGCCATAATTAACACATAGGTCCGTACCACTCTTAATATTTGTTCTTCCGCCACCGCTCTCAAAATTACAAATTTTTGCCCAAGAATCAACACTGGAGCCACCAAAACAAGTACTAGCAAGCGTCGCTGGAGAACATGCTCCTGACGACGGCACTGTACAAGACCCGCCACTCGATGAGGCGCCTCCACTTGCACCACCACTACTTGCGCCACCATTGCCAGCTCCGGCGCCAAAATTTGTACTCGTAGCTGTACCTGCAGTTGAGTCAATATCACAGGTAAAAGAAAAGGCTCCCGTCTGCTCTAGGCCTACAGTCGAAAAGTAGTCTGATGCCCCCATAATCCTAATAACCGTACTGACTACTACCCAGGCTACCAGTATCCATGCCACGCCTATCAAAGCAGCCTTGATACCGCCCTTGGCAATGCCAATCATCTTTTCGTTTCCTGCTGAAACGATATAGAGAATGCCCATACCAAAAATTACCGCAATAGCAATAACCGTCATAGCATTGCGTATCCATTCAATAATGGTATTGACCATAAAAAGAAGGTGACAGGCCGTACACGGTTTTGTTTCGTCTATTTCTGATGTTTGAGCATTATCATTGTTTAAGCCACATGTTACTAGTCCAGCAGCATCTGCTGAAGCAGGTATACTCACACCAAAAGAAACTGCTCCAAGAAAAGTTAATGCTAATAAAAAATATTTCATACCAAACTGTTTTTGTTTTTTCATATGCCCTAAGTATACAAGAAAAAAGAAAAACAGCCCATCGATGGGCTGTTTCTTCTTCAAAAAGTTTGGTCTACTTTTTGCGACCTGCTTTGGTGCGATCTCCCTCTTTGAGAAACTGCTTACGAAGACGTACAGATTGCGGAGTAACTTCGAGGTACTCATCTTCTGCCATAGTTTCTAGACCACGTTCGATAGAAAGCTCCCAGGCTGGAACAAGCTTCACTGCTTCATCTGTTCCAGAAGAGCGCATGTTGGTGAGCTGCTTGCCTTTGACTGGATTGACTGACATATCTGATCCCTTGGTCACGTTACCCACTACCATACCTTCATAGACTTCTACACTCGGAGCGATATAGAGCACACCTCGGTTCTGAAGGTTGTCGAGAGCAAAAGCAAGAGCCTTACCACTAATCATTGAGATCATAGAACCCGTATCACGCTTCTTGATTTCTCCAGCGTATGGACGGAAGCCAAGTACTCGAGTATAGAGAGTACCTTCACCGCGAGTATCGATAGTAAATTCTCCACGATAACCAAGAAGGCCACGAGTAGGCACTTCGATAAGCATACGGGTATACCCTCCACTTCCTTCACGCATATCAGTCATAATACCCTTACGCTTACCCATTTTTTCAATGACCGTACCGGTCACTTCTTGAGGACATTCGATAGTCACTTCTTCATATGGCTCTACCTTTACACCATCCACTTCTTTGATAATTACCTGTGGCTGAGAAACCTGCACTTCGTATCCTTCACGACGCATGTTTTCAAGAAGAATCGCTACATGGAGTTCTCCGCGACCAAAAACCTTGTAAGAAGCATCCCCAAACTCAATCTTCAAACCAACGTTCACTTCTAATTCTTTTTCAAGACGCTCACGAATTTGTTTATTGGTCACAAATTTACCTTCGCGTCCAGCGAAAGGAGAATCATTTACAAAAAAGTTCAAGGAAATAGTCGGCTCATCAATAGCAATAGCTGGAAGCAATTCTTCATCTAGAGCCTTTGAGATAGTATCTCCAATTTCAATTGTTGGAAGTCCAGCAATCATTACAATATCTCCAGCAGTAACCGTGGTCGCTTCAACGCGATCCTGTCCGCTGAAAGTAAAGAGTTTAACGACACGACCAGTTTCATTTTTGCCTTCAATATTGCGAATCACTACATTGTCATTGACTGAAAGCGTTCCTTTGTAAATACGAGCGACAGCCAGACGACCGACAAAGTTATCGTAACCAAGGTTAAAGGGCTGCGCTACTAGACTCGCCTCTGTATCACTCGGGGCAGCTGGAACATGAGAAAGAATCGTATCAAGGATTGGGTCAAGGCTAGTACCCTTATCGCCAAGTGTCGTACTCGCTATTCCTTCACGAGCAATAGCGTACACCACTGGGAAATCAAGCTGTTCATCGTTAGCACCAAGGTCCAAGAAAAGCTCGTACACCATTTCAGAAACTTCATCTGGGCGAGCAGCTGGCTTATCTATCTTATTGAGCACTACGATCGGCTTCAAACCAAGCTCCAAAGACTTCTTGAGCACGAAGCGAGTCTGCGGCATAGGGCCTTCCTGAGCATCTACTACGAGCACCACGCTATCAATAGAACGCAGCACGCGCTCTACTTCAGAACCAAAGTCTGCATGACCCGGAGTATCAACAATGTTTACTTTCGTACCTTTGTAGTTCAAAGAGGCGTTTTTGGCATAAATAGTAATCCCACGCTCTTGTTCAAGCTGGTTTGAGTCCATCGATCCACCTTCTCCTGTTACCATACCTGTTTGACGCATAAGCGCATCGGTAAGAGTGGTCTTTCCGTGGTCAACGTGAGCGATAATGGCAATATTTCTGATTTCCATGCTGTTTTTCCTTAATAACGAATCAAAAAAGGCGTTTATAGACGCCTTCTAATTAATACTAATTGTAACCTAAAACTGGCTCTCCGTCAAATCTAAAGACCTTTTGTCTAGCGAGCCAACACCCGCAATCTATTCGTAGCTATACTGAGAGCATCATATAAAGAGCGTTCTCCTCTAACTACTGCTTCAATCATATCTGCCAAAATAGTCTCTGTTTTGTCGACATCTACCTGCTGCCAATGCCCAGCCAAAAGATTTCCACTGGCAAAGGGCCCAAGCGTGACATCTTGCTGCTGCACCTCAATCAAGTCCCTTCTTGCCGCTGGCTTATGGGTTTTTTCAAGGTATTTTAAGGCAGGGTCTAGTACGAGAGGAAAGTCTTTTGTTGTCTTAGAGAGGCCATTTTCTAGGGTGATCTTCTTTTCAGGATGCGGATACGTCATATACCGGAGTAACTCCCAAGCCTCATGCTTACGCACCTTATTACGAGCATCTTCACTCAACTGACTGGCTTCATTATTTTTCGGTACATACTCCTTATTCTTGGTCACTGCATATCCCCAATAATTAGAGACATTACTTGGCTTGCCACCTATAAACTGAGGGAGTGGCGCTACACCAATGTTGAGCTTGGCATTCTTCTGCTTCAGCGTAGCGTATTGCCAAGAATAATTTATCATCATAGCCAGGTTGCCTTCATAAAAAGCGTCTATAGAGTAATGCTGGCTTGCATTCCATGAGTACTGTGTTGAGCGAATATTAGCAAACTGAGTATAAAACTCTAGGGCTTTACGATTTTTTTCATCACTTAAATTTATGGAAGACTGATTGCTGTTAAACTCCGCTCCCAACTGAAACATCATGGCTGTAAGAATATCAGTGGAACGATTGATATTTGTGGCTGTGCCCAGAGCCACTCCTGACTGTTCAAAAGAACCATTGGTATCAACTTTTGAGAGTAGGGCCACATCCGCTGCTAATTCCTCCCACGTTGTCGGAGGTTTAGCGATACCTGCCGCATTAAACAAGTCTTTATTGTAGTAAAGACCGAGAGAGTCAACAGACAGTGGCGCTCCATAAATCTTCTTATCTTCACCGATAAAATCGGCAGCTACTACATCCACAAAAGCTTCTCGATAATTCTTCTCTGAATAATTTTCTGGAGCGGGTTCTATCTTGTCCATGAAACCTGGTACCCAGGCGTTTCTAAGCATAAAAATGTCCGGCCCCTTATTCGCTGCCAAGGCATTCAAAAGTTCCGCCTGATAGTTTTCTGGTTGAAGTTTGCGGTAGCGAATTTCCCCAATAAAAGGATTTATTTTTTGATACTCAGCAAATATTTCTGCGTAGGCATCTGAATCATCAAAAACACCCCAAACTTCGAGGTCCACTTTGTATACATCTTCATTGGAATCTTTAAAGCCACAACCACTCAATGAAAATATCAAAAATACCACCAAAAAAGTTTTCCCTACCTTGTATATTCCTTTCATATTGATCTATTTCTTAACAAGAAATGAATAATGGAATGATCCTACCGGAACCTCCTCAACTACACTCAATCCCGCTTCTTCTATGACCTTTTTTAACTCCTCTGGAGCGATACGTAGTTCAAATTTTGGTCCTACCGCCTGATGTTCCGGCTTCCACTCCATAATAAAGGCATGTCCTCCTGGACGAAGCACTCTAAAGGCCTCCGTCAAAATAATTTTCTTATCTTCGTTTTGAAAAAGCATATCCTTAATCACTACCCAGTCCATGCTTTCAGTCAAGAGTCGTGATCCACCTTCTTTTTCAAGATTCACTCGACACGTCTCGAGATTATTTAAGCCTAAGTGCTTTGCACGACTGGCTACAGCCTCAAGGGCATGCGGAAGAATATCAAGAGAGGTCACGTGCCCTTCTGGACCAACACGTTTGGCAAATTCAAAAGAAAAGTATCCTGCTCCACAACCAAAATCCACTGCCGACTGACCTGTCAAAATAGGCAGATGAGCAAGAGCCTGACTCGGATCAACAAAACTTGGAGCGCTTACAGTAGACATAGTGTATTTCTTTTTTAGTTGTCTCCAGTATACACTGATTATGTAACGAAAAAAAGAATTTCATGAAGAAGTGGCTACCCGACCAAAGGTAGCGTGCTCAAAAATACCAATACGAGAGAAGCGGTATCGCAGGTTCACCTATTTGTTGGTAAGTAAGCGCTTTATCTTCTCCTCAAAATAAATATCATGCATCACTACTCTTTCACTCACCGCCCCAATGATTCCTACATCAATGTTCTTGTTCTTTCTCTCTTTTTAGGCTTTCTCTTACCTCAATTTTTTGCACCCCTAAATCTGTACTCCACTCTTTTCTTACAAGGGATATTTTTTCTGAGTAGTCTCAAAATAGATTTTCAAGAGATCCAACAAGAACTCTCTCGCTGGAGAACCCTTCTCTTGATTAACTTTTTTATGCTTTTTCTTCTACCGGCTATCGCTTATATTTTAAGCAGTATGTTCTTTCCCGAGCTCACTCTTCCTATCCTTCTTCTGGCCGCAATGCCAGCAGGCATGACCTCTCCACTTCTGACTGAACTGATTAGAGGAAACGTTCCTCTTTCACTTATTATTACCATTTCCACCTCTCTTTTGGCTCCTTTTACCATTCCCTTTATTCTGAAACTTCTCTCTAGCGGAGCAGTTACTATAGATACTTGGGCCATGATTCTGACACTGACTCAAGTTATTTTTCTTCCATTTATTCTCGCCCAAGTTTGCAGACTCTTCATTACCAAGAACTCTCTTAGAAAAGTAGGCCGTCCTATGAAAGCTGCTTCTTTTATTCTTTTGGGGCTTTTGTTGACATCTATTATTGCAAAATATAGCCACGAACTACGCTCTACCTTTTCCTTTTCTTCTTTTATTGGCATCCTTCAGCTATCGCTGTTCTTTTTCCTTGTTCACATACTGAGCTACACTCTTTTTTTCTGGAGGAATACTCGTGACAGACTAACCATCACCCTCTCTATTGTTTATATGAATTTCACGTTAGCAGTTTTTATAGCACAGAAATTTTTTCCCGATCCTCAGGTTATCTTTTTTACTATGGTTTCACTTATTCCTTGGAATATTTGTATTATTATTTTTCGACGTATCAGTGAACGACTCCTCCAAAGAGAAGCTCTCTCCTAAGCTCTATTTAATCCCTAACACTATGCACAAATTCATTAGCAAGCTTGCTGGAACTCCATTTCAAAAGAAAGTATGGGATGAGCTCACTCGCATACCCAAAGGAAGTGTCATTACCTATCAAGAACTGGCTCGGCGTATTGGCAAGCCCAGCGCCTACCGAGCCGTTGCCAATGCTGTAGGCAAAAATCCTCTTGCTCCTACCATTCCCTGTCATCGTGTCATCCGGAGCGACGGCACACTTGGAGGCTATTCTCTAAAAGGAGGCTTAGAACAAAAGAAAAAACTTCTCCGAAAAGAAGGCATAATCTTCTAGTATCCCTTACCCATTCCAATAGAAACGTACAAAAGGTCTCTGAAAAAGAAGGATTTTTGGGTGAAAAAGAGCCTTAAAAAGACTGTACCCCTTCCAGGAAGGCGGGTCTCCAGGCATCCAAACAATCCCGAGATTGATAAAGCCAAGGGATTTCTTTTGACACTGAGAAATCCAATAATCAACCAGGCCCACCGAAGCAGCTATTTTTTTGGCTTCTGGCAAAATAAAGGCTACCGGATAAAAAGACTGATTTGCAGTAAAATCATCAACAGTCATGAAACCAGCAAGCACCTTACGGCTCTGTTTTTCTCTTACTACCAAAAAATGAACATCATTTTTATAGGCACGACAATGCCTCTCCAATGATTTTTTAAAAAGCTCTTTGAGTGACTGTGAGAGGGTGCTCTTTTCATATGCCTCCAAAAACTCTTCTCTCGAGGTTTCATCAATACCATATTGCTCCTGGTGAGCGTACCATTTTTTTCGCTGCCTTCTGGCATGCTCTGACCACTGTAACCAGTATGTATCTGAGACGCCCTGTACATCCAAAAAAGCAAGGGAACTTCTCCGTAACAACGCGAGGAGGGGCCACCAACCTCGTGGCGCTTTTTTTATTCCTACTTGGTGCCAAATCTGTATACCAAAGCCTTTTTCTAAGCTTTTTTGTGGTTCATTTTCAGTAGTGAAGTATTCCAATTTTATCCAACTATAATCACAAAGAGCTCCCAGTGTCGGGGCCGTACCAAGAAGAGCTATGCGCTTTGCAAACGATGCCTTTAGGTACTTCTCTGACTGTGTTGGATGGGTAAAATCTTTTGGTACAAGTCTCAGTAAACTGTCTGAATGGTATTGTATCTTCATATGTCTTTCATTATACCAAATATCCATTTGTTCTTCTCACTTTCTTGCTATACTAAATATAATAATACTCATAAAAATCTTCATGGAAACAGGTATTTATCGCCACTACAAAGGGCAAGAATATTTAGTCATTGGAAAAGCGACTCTCGAAGAATCTCTTGCTGAAGCCGTTATTTATCAAGCCCTCTACGGTGAGTACACGCTCTGGATTAGGGAGCTAGCCATCTTCGAGGAACATCTTGATCTGCCTGAATATCCGTACTCTGGCCCCCGTTTCTCTTTTAGAGGCAAATGGACCCCGGAAGATGCAACGAAACACCCTAAAGCCATCACCCCATTTATCTAAAACGAAATTCCCAATTAGGGCTTTACAGAAGGACTTTTCCGTGATACAGTAGTCGATACGTAAGTATATTTTATTGTATGGCAATGAGCACTTTTTTTTCAAACTTGTCCACCCTACAAATTGCCTTACTGGTGGCGTTTTCCATACTTCAGCTCTTTTTTCTCATAAGTCTCTCTTTTCTCCTGATTCGCAACAAACAGCAAGAGAAAAAGCTTGCGCTTTTCTTTGGCAATAAGGAGGCTCGTGATCTTGAATCAATTCTCGTGGAGCAGCTTTCTGAAATACGCGTACTTGACCAAGAAATACAAGAACTTTTTGAGGTTTCCAATCGCTTGAGAGACTTAAGCCTAAAGACCATCCACCGCGTAAGCGTAGAACGCTTCAATCCCTTCAAAGAAGTCGGAAGTAATCAAAGTTTCTGTGTTGCCCTCCTTGATGGCAAAAACACAGGCCTTGTCCTTTCATCGCTGCATACACGCGAAGGTACTCGTGTCTACGCTAAGCCTGTATACGAAGGTCAGGCCAAGGGATTTCCTTTTACAGAAGAAGAGAAGCAAACCGTTATCAAAGCTATCCATAGTCATAAATAAGTCAATTATCATTTTATAAACTCTTTCATCATGGAAACTCCTGTCAAAAATGTCACTCTCCCATCATCGGTCACTGTCAAAAAACTCAGTGAGATTTTGGATACACCTGTTAATGCCATCATTACCGAGCTCATGAAAAATGGTATCCTCGCTACCATCAACGAAGAGATTGATTTTGAAACAGCGAGTGTTATTGCCTCGGATCTTGGTTTTGAGACAGAGCTTTCTCTCGAAGAAAACAGTGAGTCTGTGATTACACTTGAGGCTATGAACAAAATCCTTTCTGAGGAAAAGGATTCTGGCAAAAACCTCTCTCCTCGTCCCCCTGTCGTCACTATTCTCGGACATGTTGATCATGGAAAAACTACCCTTCTTGATACTATCCGTAAAGCGAGCGTAGCCAGTGGCGAGGCCGGTGGTATCACTCAACACATTAGTGCTTACCAAGTAAAAAAGCAGAAGCAGCTGATTACATTTGTGGACACTCCTGGTCACGAAGCTTTTGCCGCTATGCGTAAACGTGGTCTCTCTATCGCGGATATTGCCATCTTGGTAGTAGCTGCTGACGATGGCGTACGTCCTCAGACCAAAGAAGTCATCACCTACCTAAAAGAGCGTAAACTCCCTGTTATTGTAGCTATCAACAAAATCGACAAGCCGGACGCTAAGCCGGAACGTGTAAAGCAGGAACTTGCTGAACATGGCATTCTTTTTGAGGAATGGGGTGGCGATACTATTTGCAACGAAATAAGCGCTAAGAATAATATCAATATCGATAAACTTCTAGAAAGTATTTTACTTGTATCTGAAGTTGATGACTTCCGTGCCGATCAAAAGCGTGATGGTCTTGCAGTAGTTCTCGAGTCACATCTTGATCCTCAGAAAGGACCTATAGCTACCGTTCTCATTCGCACCGGATCACTCAAGGTTGGTCAGGATATTGTTGCCGGAAAAACTTTTGGTCGTATCCGTCGAATCGAAGACTTTACCGGAAGAAGTCTCGAAAGCGCCGGTCCTTCTGTTCCAGCTACGCTCTATGGTTTTCATGATACCCCGCAGGTCAACGACATTACCCACGTGGTAAGCAACAAGGGGCAGGCTCGCTCGTATTCTCGAGAGGCCATAAGTAAAGATGGTCCGCGCCTTATCGCAAATGATGAAACCGAAACCAAAAAACTTACCCTCGTGATCAAAGCGGATGTGCAGGGTTCTCTTGAGGCTATTCTTCAAATTCTTGATTCTATTCACTCCGAAGAAATCTCTCTTCAAATTATTGGTAGCGCTGTGGGTACTATTACCGAATCTGATATTCGTATCGCTGAAACTGCGAATGCCCTTGTCATTGGCTTCAACAGTGAGCCTACAGCCGTAGCAAAGCGTATGGCAGAAAAAAGTGGTATCGAAATTGCTACCTACAATATTATTTACAAGCTTGTTGAAAATATCAAAGAACGCATGTCAGATATGCTTCCACCAGAAGTCATCCGTACCGATTCTGGTCGGCTCTCTGTACTCGCTATTTTCAAAAATGGGAAGCGCGATATGATTCTTGGTGGACGTGTCAGCGAAGGGAAGATGCTTCGTGGCTCTCTCCTAGAAATCGAACGTGATGGTGAAATCATTGGTCAAGGAAAGATGACTAACCTTCAACAGAACAAACAAAATGCTGATGAAGTAGGTCAAGGTAATGAATGTGGTGTCGTTTTTGAGGGTGGCACCAAAGTTATGGTTGGTGACAATGTTATTGCCTACAAAGAAGAGGAGCGCAAACGTACCCTGTAAAAACCCTTCCTGTTTTTGCACACAAATCTATGCTCGAAAAAATTCCCCTTCCTGTGAAGGGTATCATGGATATTCTTGAAGAAAACCACTACCAAGCCTTCGTTGTAGGAGGCTGTGTTCGTGATATTCTCATGGGACGAAATCCTAAAGATTGGGATGTTACTACTGACGCGAAACCAGAGGAGCTCCAACGGCTTTTTCCTGAAAGTTTTTATGAAAATACTTTTGGCACTGTCAGCGTCAAGGTTCAGCCATTTCTTGATTTTGAAAACAAAGAACGTGAGTATGATATCGTAGAAATCACTACTTACCGTAGTGAGGGCAACTACTCAGATGGACGCCACCCAAAACAAGTCGCCTTTGAAAAAGACCTCTCAAAGGACCTTGCCCGTCGTGACTTTACTATAAATGCTCTCGCCTATGGAAAAATTGAAGGTACTTGGCAGCTTATTGATCTCTATGACGGCGTCTTAGATCTTGAGAAAAAGCGTCTTCGTACGGTAGGTGACCCCAAAGAGCGCTTCTCTGAAGACGCTCTTCGTCTCATGCGAGCTGTACGCTTTGTAACTGAATTTCGTACACCAAACAAAGAGGATATTACTTCTTCTGACTGGGTTATAGAGGAGTATACCCTTACAGCCCTAAAAGAGCTCTCTAAAAATATCACCTTTGTTTCTTGGGAGCGTATCCGCGATGAACTCTCAAAAATATTTCTTTCTGCCAATCCAGCCTTCGGCATTCAATTACTCGAAGATACAAACCTGCTTCAATACATCATGCCAGAACTCCGTGAAGGTATCGATGTCACACAGAATCTCCATCATGTGTATACCGTTTGGGAACACAATCTTCGTGCTCTTCACACCTGTCCATCACCCAAACTCCATGTGCGCCTTGCTACCCTCCTCCACGATGTAGCTAAGCCTCGTACGAAACGTGGTAATGGCTACCGCTCCACCTTTTATAATCATGACCACGTAGGCGCCAAAATGACGCATGCCATTCTCACTCGTTTACGCTATCCAAAAGATACCATAACCAAAGCTACTCTTCTCGTAGACCAACACCTCTTCTACTACAATGTAGATGAAGTAACCGAAGCCTCTGTCAGACGGCTTGTAAAGCGTGTGGGGCTAGAAAATATGCCTGATCTTATGGATGTTCGTATCGGTGATCGTCTTGGTTCCGGGGTACCCAAAGCCAAGCCCTACAAACTTCGTCACTTAGAGTACATGATTGAAAAAGTTTCCAAAGACCCGCTCTCTGTCAAAATGCTCGCCATCAAAGGCACTGATCTTATAACTACTCTCAAGATCAAACCAGGACCAACTATTGGCGCCATCCTCGATGTTCTTCTCGCGGAAGTTTTAGAGGACCCCACCAAAAATACTCCAGAAATTCTTCTGGCTCGAAGCAAAGAACTCGAGCACGAATCTCTCCCTGAACTTCGCCTCCTCGCCAAAGAACGCATCACAATCGAAAAAGAATCTACCGATAAAAGCATCAAAAAAAAGCATTGGGTGGAGTAATCTAAAAGCTAACGAGCACATACTATGAAGATGAAAATTGAGCCATTGACTGATAATCCACTCACACTCATGCGTAGAGCTGGGTATACATTTCAACGCATGGAAGGAACGGAACAGAGCTTTGTACGAGAGCTCGCTCGAGGGGGATATCCTCGATTCCACGTCTACATAAAAGTAGTAAAAATGACCGCTTTTATCAACCTTCACCTTGACCACAAAAAGCACACGTACGGTGAAGATACTCGCCATCATGGAGAATATGAGTACACTGGAGCTGTCAAAGATGAAACAGACCGCTTATTGACGAGTTGGGGGGAACGTGCGAGCATAGTATAGTAACCAAATAGGGGCAGGTGGTGGAATTGGTATACACGCTAGTCTTAGGAACTAGTGCTTCGGCTTGAGGGTTCGAGTCCCTCCCTGCCCACATAAAAGCAAAACTGCATCGAATAGATGCAGTTTTTGTTTTCCTCTAAAAAGGGACTCGAACAAGAAGGGGGTCGGGGAAACATTTGTTTCCCCGTTTGAGGTGACCCGAAGGGGCTAGAGGGCGGAAGCCCTATAGAGCTTTTAAGCTGTTCAGTCCCTCCCTGCCCACATAAAAAAACTCCTCTTTATGAGGAGTTTTTCTTATTAATCTTCTTTTATCCTTCGTGTCTCTAAGGCCGGTTCTTGCGGCAAGGCTCCCATGAGAAAAGCTGTTGCAAATAGGATAAGCACTGCGCTCAAAACTATACGGAAGGCAAAAATTACTGAGGCTGGGACATAATTCACAATGGCTGCAAAATACTTTAGCACGCCTGTTTGTGCTGCGATGCCTTGACCTTCCTGAACCTCAATCTGCATCTCTTTAGAAAAATTAATCTCCGGCGAATCTAATGGAGAAATATTCCAGATATCATACAATGCTCTTCTCAGTTCATCGGACTGGGTGATACGAGCAAATACTTGCACCCGTGTGAGTGTTCCTACTGCGCCGGTAACATCAAAATTTATCTTGTCTACATCTGATTCCCCCATAAGTTGGCCATTTACATACCACTCTCTCTCAGCTAAGACGCCTGCAAAACTTGGCACAAACTTTGCCTGAAGAGTAACATTACTCCCTGTTGTTGTCTGGAGAATAGTTTTACTGTAGTCATCACAAAGTCCATTTGGGCAGCCTGTAGCTTGTTCAGTGATGTCTCTATACTGTCCTAGGAATTTTGGCCAAACGACAGCCTCATCAGAAGAAATAACATTTATCAACGGCTCCACTACACGAAAGGCCCGAGAAAGTGTCACGTTTTTCCCTGAAGTTACATCATTGGCTGTGAGGGTGACTGTATAGGTATCTCCTACCTGGCCATTGACCGGAAAGAAATTGATTTCATTTTGTTCTCCATCATTACAATCTGGAGAAACCCCCGTTTCTGTACACACGAGAGGTTGATCATTGATACGCCACTGGAAATTAGAAAGATCGCTATCATCTATACGAAGACCTACTACTTCATTTTTTATAACACGACACAAGCTACGATCCAAAGCATCATCATTACAGATAACCCCAGCCTGATCCATGACCACCCGCATCTTATCCCCTACCAAAACAGGTGTCACTCTTGTCGCTACAATTTTTCTCCCTGTAGAAATAAACTTTACGATAACATCACTTTTGCCTTTGCGTGACACTCCATTCTCAAAATTTTCTGTGGCTTTAAGAGAAATGCGTAGATATCCAGTATTATCATTCACCAAATAACTAGAAAGAGGCCTCCCTCCAACAGATCGGCTACGCGGAATATTGAGTGCTACTGAAATGGTATCTAGTGCGTTTCCCTTTACGGATCCCAACAGACCAGCGTCCTGCAAATCCTTTGTTATGTTCACTGTTCGACCAATTTCACTACTGAACTGAATATTATTACTTACCTCGACATTCCAATCAAACAAGGTGTTATTGATATTTTTATTCCCATTACTGACAACTCCAGATACGATGACCACATCACCTGAGCCATCACCACTCTCATCATTCAGTGGCTCGTTTGGAGTAGCTGAAACTGAGACATCAAGATTGGTAGCCTGTCCTCCTTGAACTGGATCAACCAGGTTTCTCTCCAAACACTTATTCAAGTCAATGTCTGCTGTCTCAATTTCCACTGAGTAACTTTTGATATTTTGTGTATACGCACCCGTTCTGTTGGCCTCAGATATTGGACAGTCCTGCTTTGGGAAGGCCCACATAATCATAAGACTGGCATTGTCATGCTTTGTAGGGATCATCGAGGTTCCCTCTACAGCTACACCTACCTGATCACCCGTATTGTAGTTCCAGGTGAAGGTTGTTTTACCAAAACCAATCACACTCGCTTCGTCCTTATTGCCACTATCAGCCGTATCGGGATCATTTGGGTCAGTCCCCCAGAACCGCTCTTCATCTGCACCAAAAGAGCCATCTCCTGATGTTCTTCCAGCTGCTTCTGGAAAAAGATGCCTGCAGTATGGATTGACACTTCTTGTGGTATCAGCACTACAAGTAGTCAGTGTTGTCCCGCAAGATCCAGTGCTGTCTGCCTGTGGGTTACTGACACATTTTGGAACTCCAACTCCACAAGTTGCTTGTCCAGAGCTGTTACACGCTGGCAATCCGCCAATTGTACAAGTTGTTTCAGAAATTTCAAACGTATTTCCAGTAGCCGTGGCACTACCAGTTGTATTACTCGTAGCGGAGGTATCTCCACCGGTTGAGGCAGATCCTGATGTTGAATTCGAACTTGTTGAGGCATCTATCTCACCAGACTCTACTTCCTGGACTGGAATCATACACATTGGGGTCGTTCCTGATGGACAGTCAAAATCAACGCTTCCAGAATCTGCTAGCTCATAGTTGAGACCACTCTGGTTATCGTGATAATAACAGTAATTTGGGGTATTGGTTTTGTTGTCACCTCCAAAGCGGGCTTTATAGCCGTCATCATCAGAATCGCTACCATAGTCGGTCTGACTGCTGTCGTAACCATTTTGCACCTGGATGCGCACTGCTTCAATCTTCCAGTCTTCTACAGTAACTCTACGGTCTCCATCACGATCACAAAGAGTACGCTTGGCTTGGCTTGGTGAAGAATCTAAGTCACATCCACTTCTCTTTAGGTACCAACCGTAGTACAGAGCCTCTTCCTTGTTACTAAAATATACCGGAAATGCTCTGGCTGTAATCTTTTCACCTGGACGAGGGTCTGTAGGGCTAAAAGAAAGCGTTACTTCTGGCACTGGCTGCTTATTCTGGCCGACATTAAAAAGCTCTCCCTGATCCTGGACATTCTCAAGGTCAAGATGATAACGCTTCTCGAGATCAGTGGCCACCTTAGACGGCGACGGTATAGAAACTCCAAAAAGAGCCTGCGCTGGCAAAGTACCCACAAAAAAAAGCTGGCCAAAAAGCAGTACTCCAGCTAATATTCTTTTTTTATTTGAAAATGTATACATA
>CAYLMF010000001.1:33315-49071 GCA_964385005.1 uncultured Bdellovibrionales bacterium
TTTTTAGCGAAGACTTAAGAACAAGACATCAGTCAAAAAAATAAAAAGGCTACTCGTAAGCCAAGCGTACCACAATGATGAGGTTTGCTTTACCACCAAGCCTGACAAAATAGGTGTTATCAATAGAGGGATGGCTGAGAAACTTATTCCTTCACTCAACCAGAGCAGTAGCCAAAAAAACACTGCCTGAAAACCAAATGCTCTCCAACTATTACCGAGCCACAGGTACTGCACCATGCCTCGAAAAAATACTTCATACACCAAGAGTGTCACCGGTATACCAAAAAGCGCATACAACACAAACCAACCAAAGTGACTCTCTACCAAAACCGGGAATACCGTTTGGTCAGCTATTTGAGGATAGATATTTCCCAGTCCCCACACAATAAGAAAGCCAAAAAAAGCACTCAACACTGACCAAAGGATGGCCTTCACATGCTGTGTTGATTGGATGCCAAGCTGAGAAAGAGGCTCATCCAAAACATAGCGACAGTACACCAAAGGTAATCCGAAGAAAAAAATGGTTGCAATAATAAATCCCTGAACAATTGAGTTAAGAGAATTTGTTTGTTCAAAAAATGCAAAAAAGATGAAAGAAAAGGCTATGAGTGAAGCCGTTCCAATAAACCTCTTTTCTGTGTCAGTAAATGTACGCATAGGTTAACTTTAGTATAGCAAAGAAATCTTAAAAAACCATCCCAATACTCCTACTTCTTGGCAACTTTTTTTGCTAATTGTGAATTCATTAAATCACTTTTATCCATCCAATAAATAATATAGACCGTAAGTGTTTCAATTGGCAAAAGATTAGCACCAAAAAGAATCATCTCCGATACCAATCCTACTATGAAAACAGCGGCTCTTTTCGCAATTTTTCTTTTACCGTTAATATCTCCTGCGTCCGTAAAAAAGAAAAGCAAGATACCGATAATGAAACTGAGACAAAGAGTGATTACCGTTCCTACAGCAGGCAGAGAGCCAATGCCTATAATATCGAGTAAATCCTTAAAAATAGCGATGATGAGTGGGGCGCTATACTGAAAGAGACGTACCTCTTTTTTTGTTTCTCCATTCTCTCTATTTTGTTCCTGTCTTCTCGCCATTATCATCCGCTGGTTTTTCTCAAGCTCTCTCTGGTACGCTTCTTCTTCCTCCACTGCCTGTTCTTCAATTTGAAGATTCTCATCTTCCTGGCGCTGAGCCTCTATCTTCTCTTCTCGACTGAGACTACTTGATCGGTATGTATCTACCATACTCTTTAGTATTGATCATCACCGGCATCAAAATCACGCTTAGCATCTTCTATTTCCAATAATTGTCGTGGATCTGAGGTGATAATCTGATCCTCACTGTAGGAGGCTATCACCTTGATAGCGGCGTGCTTAGTACCCGCAAAAAAGATTCCCTCTCCTACATTACTCTCCAAAAGGAGAAATTTTTCATGATCAGTAAGATAAAACATCTCAGCCACAGCATCGATTGAGGTCGGTGACTGACGAAGCAAAAGCTGCAATGAAGAGTTGGTAATAATTGGCTTACCATAGCGTGAGGATAAAAAGTCTCCAATATCCTGAGTAATCGTAGTTAATCCCGTATAGTACTTACGGCAACGCTTCGCAATACCAAACAAAAATGAGGCAGCGTCTTCATTTTGCATCATCACCCAGGCTTCATCGACTATAATGAGGCGTTTTTTTAGTTCAGAACGCATCTGATTCCAGATAAACTGCAACACTATGTACATAGCCATTGGACGTAGCTCTTCTTCCAAATCACGAATATTGAATACCACCAACTGATTATCCGTACTGATATTGGTAGGCTGATTGAGAAATCCCCCAAAAATTCCCTCTGTATAGCGCTCTAAGCGCAGCGCTAGAGACTCTCCTCCATCCATATTCTGAAGCACCTGATGCAAATCAGACATCGTAGGAAACATGCCCGACTCTAGGTTTCGCGTATCAGTATGAGGGGTAATATCGCGAAGGGCATAGGTTTCATGGATGGCCCGATCGAGAAGTGTATCTTCTTCAGGGGTCAGCGTACCGAGCATGATATGAAGAAGACCAATAAGATTAGCCACTGTGCTCCGAAAAATACTTTCTCCATCTTCATCGTCTACATTTTTTGGCAAATCAAAAGGATTAAGACGTGCATCTGAATTCAAGGAAATCTGCAAGAAGCTTCCCCCTACTGCTTCGCAAAGATGCTTATACTCATTTTCTGGATCAATAATAATGACATTTGAACCAAACATCATTGAACGAAGTACCTCTAGCTTCACGGTATAACTCTTACCTGCACCCGATTTTGCAAATACAACCATATTGGCATTCTCGAGACTAAAGCGATCAAACAAGACAAGGCTGTTATTGTGTCGGTTGATGCCGTAGAGAATACCTTGGTTTGATGAAAGGTCAGAAGAAACAAAAGGGAAGGTCGTAGAAAGTGGCTCTGTGTTTAAGTTATTGGCTACATCCAGGACATCAAGCGCTAGCGGTCGGGTCGCACGAAAGCCCTGATCCATACGAAGAATAGCCGGCTTGGTATAGACGAGCTGCGCCTCAAGGATGGCCTCTATCGATAGACTCTTTTCATTTAAATCCTTCTCATCTTCTCCATAAAGAGTAATGTAGAGGCCGAAGCGAAAGAAACGCTCTGTCCCCTGCTGAAGCTTATCGCGCAATCCCTCGATATCTTCCATGGCTGTCTCAAGGACTGGGTTACGAATTTTTCCTTCCTCAGCTTCAATCGTCAGCTGAGACTGTACTTGCGTAGCTGATTTGCGGAGATTCTTTAGTATTTCGCCGGTTTCAATAGGATGAATATACAAAGCAATATCCATAGCAAAATCCATATTGATAACTGGCGAGAACCAGTTTGTACTCAAATACCTTGGATAAGCAATCACAAAATACGTACGGGTCATCACTTCACCAACCTGCATAGAGTTGGTCATGATTTTAATAGCTGGAGGTGCGATGAGATCCTTGATAGTAGCTAAGCCTTTTTGGTATAGGTCTTCATTTTCTTGAGGGGCTCCAGAAGAACTGCCTCGCCCAAAAAAACCCTTTTTAGAAGGAGTAGTCGTTGGCTCGTTTTGATCTGTCAAAGTAATCCCAGGTAACATACTTAGTTTAATTCAAGTTCACTCACATTATTTATACTTTGATTCGTAAACAAAGAAGGATTATAGCTCTGGTACAAAAGCTCTATAATTTCTTCTGTGGTAAGCGGTGTCACTCGGACACCCGTGCCTGACAGAGCGGTACTTACCTGCTCAACACGCTGGTACAACTGTCCTCGGTAGCTCTCAAACAACTCACCATGCAAACTCGTTGTCTTTCCTGGGGTAAATATTCCTGCCAACCTATCCAATAATCCATTTTTTTCATCTTCTGCAGGAGAAAATGGCACAACTATATAAAAATACTTTGACATTATATTAGAAACTTCTGTGAGCTTCTTAATAAATGTCTTATACTCTGTTATCTGAAAATGAAGTAATTCATTCTCTTGAACTACTTCCTGTTCTTCCAAAAGATTTAAATATGGGTCCACATTAAAACGTTTAGAGCTCACCACAATCTGCACAGGAAAATCCAGTGTATTCAAAAAACTTTGGTACTGAGCAATAATACCATCCTGTTCTTGGCTTGATTTCAAATCAAAGTTGAGCGAAGATACCAGCAAAACAGCCCTTAGTGAGCCATTTTTGAGTATCAAAAGTCCTTCTCGAATTTCTTCGACATCGACATATCTTTGCGTGCTTGCGGCACCGCTATTTTCTTTTGGTTTTAGAAATTCCATATTTACATTCTAGCACATTCACTCTTCTTCATCTTACTGATGATGGTCAAGCATTTCAGCAATTTGATGCACCTTACTACTATCAAATTTCTTTACTGTTTGTTTGGTAGTTACCAACTCTTCTTCTTTTGGTTCTAGAGAAGTCATGCCGCCCCGTACTACTGGGCGCTCCCACACCGCTACCTTTGGCTGAAAAAGAAAAAGGAAGCCGTGCATAGCAAACTCAATCATAGTTACCCCATTTGGACGATAAAAAGCAAATAAGGCAAAAACTATTATTACCGGAATGGCCAAGATAAAAAAAGTTGCTGAATCAAAAATACCGTAGAGAATCATGAGTACAGCACCCATGCCTATCATCCAAAGAATCTGCCTCCAGGTAAGAGGCCCTGCGATTTTATCTTCGACATCAATAAATTGTGGAACATTAAACATCATAGCGCGTCTGTTTAAAAATCATTTCGACTTACTGGTCTGATATGAAACTGATTTCTTCTTGGTTGTGACTGAACATCTGGAGCCTTTTTAGGAAGCGCCTCCTTTTTTGCTGTTGAGTCTTCGCTTACTACTTTTGCATTGGTAAATTGAATATGCGCTTCTTGCTTCTCTGTTTCTTGCTCCACTGGTAGCACATGATTGAGTGAAAAACTCATTGAACCCTTTACTGACTCTGCCTGGACATTATCAGGAATACTTTCCTTAGTAAACGCTCCCTTGATCCATTCTGGCTTAGGTTCTCTTTTAAGCTTTTCTGCTTCATGACTAAAATCTGAAGTTGTAGCTAAGGTCTTTTTTTCGGGTACAAACTGATGAGCAATAGCGGCTTTACCACTTGCAAAAGCATCCTTCTGAGACGCGCTCGTCACCAACTGAGATTCTTCGCTTCGTATGGCTGGCCTTGGGGCAAAAAAAGCTTGTGGCGTTAGCACTGCCTTCGAAGCATTTTCTTGAGACGGCATTTGAGCTTTCTCAGTAGCGTGTGTCGGGAAAACAATCATCTGCTTCTCAGTGTCGATATCAAGAGCGTAGTTTTCTTCAATGGACTTAAGAATCAAATTGATCCGCTCTCGCTCTTCGCTCGGAAGATTTTTACTATTTTCTGAACGAAATAAAAACTGCCCACGCTCTACGGTAGAATGCTGACCAATGCCTAATTCATCCCGGTAACACTTAATCCAACTATACAATGATCCTCGCACTGGATCTGGCTGGGATTTGATACGTATGCGTGATTCGGTAATATTTTGATTACCAAGATTAGGGTAGCGAGCGAGTGCCTCAAGAATCTGCAACTTTTGAAGAGACGGGGCTGGAAAATCTGCTGGCGAAAACTCCTCTTCTTTGACCTCTTTTGGTCTTGGTTTTATAGTTAAAATTTTAGTTCTTATAAAAGAGGTTATATCCTGAGAAGAAAAGCCCTCTGTAGAACCAACTTTTTGTAAAAGAGAATCTATATACGAGTCTAAGTTTTCTTCAGAAATTTCTCCAAAAAATAAGCCTCGTACGGTAATTGAAATTTTTACTGTCACATCTTCTCTTAGATGAAACTGAGTTTCCAGTAACTGTAAATTTTCCGCTACTTCGGGAGAAAGAAGGCTTTCTTTTTTTTCTTCGCTCAAGGTATCAAAAGTATCCCAAATTTTTTCATCTTCTTTGTCTGAACGATTCCCTTCAGATATAAGAAGTGGGTAAAACCTTCTCTCATGTATTTTTTTTCTTTCTTCCATGGTCAATTTTTTGATTCTTAAGTCCTGCTCAGATTTGATATTTTTACACTAAACCTGCACCTCTCCAATTCTTCTTTTGATCACGGCCCAATTTACTGTACGCATCTTGAATTTCTTGATCTGTCCAATCTCCGCTACTCTTACGTGCCTTAATATAATCAACTAATTTTTGATCTATAGGTGTAGTAGCATCTCCATGGAGGTCTTTCATTTTTCCAATATCAGAAGCTGTCATATCCTTAAGATACTTACCATAAACTTCTCTATGCGGAACAGCAAGTCCTGCCTTAGCATTAGCATCAATTTCAGCATCTATAAGAACCTTTATTTTACCTTCTTTCTTTAATTTAGAGTCTACCTTACCCTTAATAGCGTCTCTTGCGACCGCTGGAATTTTATTAATAGTATCATTGTATTGATCTGGCGTAAGACTTAGAGCCTTACCACTTGCTTTATCTACCAATGAACTTATACCCTTTACGTCATCTCCAAGAAGCTCGATAGCTGAAGCCAGCTCTGCTCCTGATTGATAAATTTCTCCTCCTGCCTTTTTGACCAATTCTCTTTCTTTTTCTCTTGCAGCATCTGGATTAATATTTGATGCCCTTATTGCATCACGAGCAGCATCCATATCTGCCCCTGTACGCAAAGCATCCTTCTTAGAAAGCACTCTTACCGCTGCTTCACGCTTAGCTTTATTAGCGTTTGCATCATTCATCGTTGCTCTTAGTGCTGTTTCGCTTGTACGTCCCTCCTCAAGAGATTTCTCTTCTTCCGCAACTTTTTTAATATGTAGTTTTTCTAATTCGCTCGTCACGCCAGATTTTCCCTTATTACCATATCCCCTGTATTTTGCCTCTGCCAATTCGGCTCTTTCTTTTGAAGCCTTACCAGAAAAATACTTTGCTCCTGTATATTTACTGAGCTTTCCGTCACCAAAAAGCCTCCCATCATACGCTCTTTGCTTGAGTCCAGTTGATAGTCCTTTGGCACGATTTGTGATAGGGCTGGCAGCATACTTTCCAGTATTCTTTGCGTACCCAGTAAACTTTTTCCCTGTACTCTTTATAAATTTTTGTCCATAGTCTTTACTGATAGACGCGCCCGCTACAGAAAACTTACCTGCTATACCTACCGTAAACCAGAGCATCACAATCGGAATAGCAAAAAGTCCCATCGAGGCTACCAGACTTGTGTCTTGGGTATTCTCAGAAGCGATTTGTCTAAATCCCTCATACTGCCCGCCCCCATTGACTGCTGCTAGAAAGTTTGTAGCCAAGACCAGCATAAAAGCGGCGGCAGGACCGAAAAGACTATACTTCAAAAAACTATCCCACCACTTACCGCCATATGATTTCAGGCCAGGAATACCGCTGGCTGCAAAACCAATTGGCGAAAGAATGACCAGGATGACCAGTGCTATCATACGAATCAAAAACTGTATCGCAAGCACTGCTAAGGTAATTATAAAAATGAACATAAAAACAATGTTCAGAATAAGCATGGACGTTTTTTTAGAGTAAGCAACAGAGGCGCTCTCTGGTACAAGAATATCCTTAAGCTGACTTGCGCTCAGTGCTGATGAAATAGCCCCTGAGCCATTATCTCCAAAAATCATCTGAAGAAAGAAGTACATTGGCACATTGGCAAAATCAATCAAAACACGGGCCAGAGGAAAGCTAAAATTAACCAAAAGAGCTGCTCCGATAAGCTTGAGAATCACTTTCTTGTCACTATAGCCATGGATCTGAAAAATAAACGCGAAGGCGATAAAAAGCAATCCAAAGATAAAACCAACATTGATTATATCCCGCACGAATTTCCACATGTCGTACGTAGCCTGGAGATTGAGCATGCCATTAGGGCCCGAGAGGTTACCAGCATCTACCGCATAGCCAAAGAGGGTCACTGCCGCCGAGAGCGCCCAACTTAAAACCTCAAGGACTCCATACAAAAGTATGTTAAAGGCTCCTGCGAGAGCATCTGCAATTTCACCTGCATACACAAAATGAGTCGTCAAAACAAAAAGGGAAAGAGATGTGGTAATAAAAAGCACCCCTCTCTGTAGGTTTTTTTGGTCAAGATATTTTTTTATTTTTGGTAGTAGAGAGCGCACAGATAAATAGTTCGAGAGAACGTCGAATATATGCTTTAGTATACCATAAAATTTCTTTTTAAAAGACAAAATCCCTTCTTGTGAAAGTAGGGATTTTCTCGTCCGTGAATTTTCACTCCGTAACCTTAGTAAATATAGCCCTTGATTGCTCGGCTACTCGTAGAAAGGGTACGTCTACTCGTCTTACCCCATCCAGCATAATTCATCTCACTTACTGTGATGACGCCACCACTCACCTTCTCTACATAAGCCACATGCCCGTAGTAGCGATTTTCTGTCGTAACTACTATCGAGCCTACCGCAGGCGATTTCCCAGTCCTATACCCCTGAGCCTTGGCATTATAGAGCCAGGTACCGGCATTTCCTCCCCATGGAACATAACGCTTACTGGCCACATACCAGGTACAGTAACCATATGGGAATCTATGTCCAGAACCAGCCTTGCCCTGTGGGGTTCGGTAACCAGAAATATCACTTACCTCGGCTGTACCGCCACTTGTATTGGCATACTGCCTTCTCGTAAGACCGTTTTGTCCATCGGTTTTTTCTACCTTTTCTTCAACTTCTTTCTTGCCATCTGGGATAACAATAGAAGCTCCTGTCTCTACCTCTCCATTGGCAGGTAGTGAGTTGAAAGCAATAATCTTCTCCTTATCCGCCTTGTACTGACCCGCTATACTTTCAATTGTTTCCCCTCCCTTAACTACATGGGTCAATCCAGCTACTGGCAGGATAAAGATTTGATCATTTGGCTTAATAGCGTCTACGTTATCAAAATCATTGGCCCACAGAATAGTATTGACTGTGATACCAAACTTAGCCGCTACACCACTCACCGTGTCTCCATCTTCTACCGTATAAATAGTCACCCCACCCTCTTCTTCGGGATCTTTGGCAATATTTGTTGTATTTGAAGACAGAACTACCTGACTTTCAAAAGCTGAAGCCTCGACGTCAAAAAGCGACGTATCATCTTTTTGATTTGGATCAACGCCCGTAGCCGGATCTGCCAGTGGCACTAACGCTAGGTTCTTACCTGTTTCCTTCATGGCAAAACGTTTTTTTTGGGCAGACTCTACCTCTGCACTTTGGTCTTCACCAATATAGCCCAAAAGAAAGCTTTCATTACCCTGTCCCTGAGCAAAATTGCTAGCAGAAACCATAAGTGCGCTGGATGCCACAATAGAAAAAGCTGAGTAATTACGGAAAACCCGTACTACTCGATATCCTGATATATTTTTGAGAAAAGTGAGGAAGCGATACTGCCAAGAATGGCTTTTGGTATGCCATTCCCTAAGACGATCAGATAGAGATAGTCTTTCCTCATCCAAAGCATCCTCCTCATGGATATGAGGTTTTTGCTCTTCTAAAGAATTGTGAGAAAAATTGCGAATAATCGCGCCTTTCAGTTGGAAAAAGAGTGGGGCAGACAAGCGCTCAAAAAGCGACTTTTTGTCTACTCATAGTCTTTTACCCTAATTTTTACAATAGAAAGTATAGCTTTCCTTCATACAATGGTCAAGCATTTTTTCTTAAAAATGGCTTAATTAAAGTAAAATTATACTTATTTAAAGGATTTTTATGCTATACTAAAGTACTCCTTATGAACAAAACAAATACCCCAAAAACTGCTCTCCAACTCCTCGCCAAGGAGTTCCTTGAGCACCTTGAGATAGAGCTCAATCGCTCAGAAAAGACCCTCGCCAACTACGAACTCGTCCTCAATCAGTTTATCTCTTGGGCAGAAATCGATACGCCCGAACAAATCACAGCGGAAAAAATCCGTTCTTACCGCATCTTTCTCAACCGCAAGACCACTCAAGCTGGTAACACTCTGAAAAAAAATACCCAAGCTTACCACGCTATAGTTATCCGCACCTTTCTCAAATACCTTGCAAAAAATGACATCCCCGTCCTTGCTCCCGAAAAAGTAGAGATAGGCAAGGTTCCTGACCGTCAAGTAGACTTCCTCGAAATCGATGAAGTAATCCGTCTTTTAAAAGCAACCGAGGGAGACACCCTCAAGGCCTTACGTGATCAAGCTATTATAGAACTTCTTTTTTCTTCTGGACTCCGTGTTTCTGAACTTACCAGTCTCAACCGAGACCAGGTTAATCTTGATAAAGATGAGTTTAGTGTGCGAGGAAAAGGTAGCAAGCTACGTATTGTTTTTCTTTCCGAAGAAGCCAAAATAGCCCTCAAAACGTACCTCAACAAACGTACTGATGTCGATCCAGCTCTTTTTATTGCTTATCCAAAAAAGGGTCTTGTCAGTAATCAAAACAGTAGTCGAGAAAGTCTCCGCCTCACCCCACGAAGCATTCAAAGGCTCGTGAAGTACTATGCCAAAAAAGCTGGGATTGTAAAAGATGTTCATCCTCACACCTTGCGCCATAGTTTTGCTACCGATCTCCTCATCAATGGTGCGGATATTCGAAGCGTTCAGTCACTTCTTGGCCATGCCTCTATCACCACCACTCAAATCTATACCCATATCACCAATGAAAGACTTAAAGAAGTTCATAAAAACTTCCACACGTCTCGCTCCAAAAAATAACTCCGTACATTTTTGAACAAGACTTTTCCCTTTCCTAACCACGTCTTTTTTTCATTCATGAGAAGACCCTCTTGTATACTCATAACTTTTTGCAGGTACTGTTCCTGTGCTTCTTTTGTACAGACACTTTCACTGAGGCCCTCACGCATACTTACCTCATAACTAGAGACCCTTACACACCCCTGCACCTGACCTCTAAGCAAAGTGGCTTCATTTTGCAGCGCTTCTCTTTCGTTCAAAAACTCTTTTTTCCACTGCCCAAAAGGCTTTGCTTCTTCTTTTTCTAGAGACAGCCTTCGTGATTCAAGGCTCTCAATACTTTCTCCATAGAGACTCTTTGGAGCTACCGCTTCAAATATTTCCTCAGCGTGCGCTACTGCTTCTTTTTCTTCTCGCGCTTCTTCAAGAGTCTCCTCGATATCTTCCTTTTTTTCTTCTTCACTCTCTGTTTGTCTATTAGCAAAAAAACAGGTTCCCGCTATAGTTCCTTTCTTATTGGCTGCAAAACTATTATCAGTGGCTCGTGTGGATCCAGCGAAGTACGCTCCTCCGACACCCTGAGGATTTTTACAATCTACTCCAAAGTTACCGTTGTTACGAAAGGTGTTATTTTGCAAAATAAACTTGCCTGTTTTGGCCAAGCCCTGTTCTCCTCCGTATGACTGAAGCGCTATACCACTAGAGGCATTGTCAGCAAAAGTATTATTGGTGACTGAGAGAGAACTTCCATCTATAATCACCTCTACACCACCTTCACCGTTTTTACTAAATACATTGCCCGTAAGTGATCCGCCTGCTCCTCCGTGTATATCCAAGCCTTCTTCTTTGTTGCCCTGCAAAGTAGTACCAGAAAGATTGATGCCTTTACCCCTTA
This sequence comes from uncultured Bdellovibrionales bacterium, assembly GCA_964385005.1. Lineage (GTDB taxonomy): Bacteria > Patescibacteriota > Minisyncoccia > Moranbacterales > UBA1568 > UBA1568. The sequence goes on from CAYLMF010000001.1 coordinate 44,400, forward strand.
AAAGAAAGATCCCTTTACGGTTATTTTGCACACGAGAGTTTTTCATTGTCAGTGTACCACCCCCAAGCGGAGCAAAGACACCTGAGTCAGAAGCACCAGTTACCGTAACATTTTCTAGCGTCACACTGGCACCCTTATCAAGAGTAATGGCAATGACCTTACCAGAAACGGTAAGGTTTTTCAGACTCACGCCGTCTGCTAAGACAATGTCATTACTAATCACTGACTTCTCTGGACCCGATCCAATCACTGTTACTCCTTTTGGTATACGCACTGATTGCTTTTCTTTCCCTGTAAATTCAATCGTCTTTTTCCCTGATTTAAGAGCTTTACTCAGGTTTGTTTCAGCGGCAGAGACACCTACTGGAGTCAATAGCAAAATGCCCCCTATCACTATATAGAGGGCTTTTTCAGACAAAGTGCTTACTCGATACTTTTTCATACAAGGCTATCCTGCCTTATTTCGAGAGAAAGTGCAACCTAAATCTTCTTCAAGGGGGCTACTCCCAGCATCATTTTTTTTACCCCCGCCTTCTTGAAAGCAACTGTTACGAGGGTCCCATCTAGACTTACTATAAGACCACTACCAAACTGAGGGTGCTCTACCATATCGCCTGGGCGCAATTCAGTGGCTGGTGTACTTTCAAAAGCAGTCTCACTACTCTTACTCGGAGCGGCCATAAATGATTGTTTCTTCGGACTCGCTGGAAAGTAGGTACCTCCTCCGTAAAACTTTTTTTGTTTTGTAAGCATGCCACCATGAAAGAAGTCCTCCTCTACCACCAAGTGAGTGGGTATTTCATCGATAAAGCGTGAACGTGGATTGATCTGAGTGCTCCCATATAAGGTACGGCTTTCCGTACTCAAAAGAAATATTTTTTCTTTTGCGCGAGTCAGGGCAACGTACATGAGGCGTCGTTCTTCTTCCATTTCCTGCGGAGAAAGTGCGCTTCGTGAATGTGGAAAAATACCCTCTTCTAGACCCACGATAAAAATAACTGGGAACTCCAGTCCCTTAGCACTATGAACCGTCATTACCTGCACGGCATCTGCCTCCGCTGCCAACTCATCTGTATCCGAAGCCAAAGCCACCTCTTCCAAGAAGAGCTCCAGTGCATTATCAAGAGATTCGTTTTTAAATTTTTCTGCTACCGAAAAAAGTTCCTGCACGTTTTCTTTGCGCACCTCTCCCTCTGGCGTACCATCTTCTAAGGACCGCAGGTAGCCACTGTCATCAGCTATTTTTTGCAAAAGAGCCGAGAAACTTGTCGTGCCTGACTGAATCAAATTTTGCCAAGCCAAAAAAAGATCTGCAAAGGCCGTCATGCTTTTGGCTTTATTTACCTGGATACTTTTTTCTTCTGCCATTTTATAGGCCACCTCCAAAAGATTGAGTTCTCCGGTTCTGGCTTCTTCTTGCCACTTTGTCAGTGTTGCTTTTCCAATACCTCGTTTTGGGACATTGATAATCCTCTCTAATGCTAGACCGTCTTTAGGATTTTTGAGAAAGCGTACGTACGCTATCATGTCTTTAATTTCCTTACGCTGGTAAAACTTCACTCCACCAATAATACGGTACTGAATAGCGTGTCGAAGAAAAGACTCTTCGAGCGCACGTGACTGAGCATTCGTTCTGTAGAGAACAGCAAAACGATTAAAGGGTAACCCCTTGCCTTTGGCCTCTATCACTTTTTCTGCTACAAATCTTGCTTCTGCTTCTTCGTCACTGGCTGTCACTAGCGATACCAACTCCCCCTCTTTTGTATCCGTCCAGAGGTGTTTATGCCTCTGATCACGATTGCGAGTAATTACTCCCTGAGCCGCATCAAGGATAATCTGTGTTGAACGATAATTCCGGTCCAAAGTAATAACCACTGCTTCCGGATAGTCTTTTTCAAAATTTAAAATATTTCTAATATCTGCTTGACGCCAACCGTAAATAGACTGATAGTCATCACCAATAACGAAAATATTCTTTTCCTTTTTGGCCAAAAGGTGAATAAAAAGATACTGTGGATAGTTGGTATCCTGATATTCATCCACCATAATGTAACGGAAAAGATTTTGATAGTGTGTAAGTACCGTTTCATTTTCTTGAAAAATCTTGACTGTCAAATGAATCAAGTCATCAAAATCTAGCGCGTTGTTGCGCTTCAATTCTCTTTGGTACTCTGTATAGACATTGGCTACTATCTCTTCGAAATAGCTCCCAATCTGCAACCGATAGGCCTCCGCATCAAGAAAACCGTTCTTGGCTCGAGAGATAGCCTCCATCAAAGAACGTGGTCGTATTTGATCAGAGTCCACTTCTAGTCGCTTCATTACCTGCTTTATCAAAGCTTGCTGATCTTGATCATCAAATATCTGAAAATTTTGATCATACCCCAAAACACTGATTTCCTTACGTAAAATACGGGCACAAAGTGTATGAAAGGTACCCATATGTGGGCGGGCACTCCCCTGAAAAACACCTTCTCCAGCTTCAGCCAAAAGCCTCTCTATACGCTCTCTCATTTCTTGGGCTGCCTTATTGGTAAAGGTAACAGCCAAAATATTGTGAGCAGGAATCTTCTTGACTGCCATTAGATAGGCAATGCGATGCGTGAGAGTCTTTGTTTTGCCAGATCCCGCTCCTGCCAGTATCAAGACTGCTCCCTCTGTCTGCCGCACTGCTCTTTCTTGCTCACTATTAAGTCCTTTTTGCCAAAATGGCTTTTCCATATTTTTGCTTTTTATAACCTTGCCAGTCTAGCATATTCTTTGCTTTTTCTAATACCTTCCTTTATCCATGGTATTATAAGTATACTATGTGGAAAAAATTTCTTCTTTTTTTACAAGATCTTGAAAATACTCCTCAAAGCCTGCTTTCTTACGGAGGTGCTTTTTTGTCTATCATTATCCTTCGCCTTACTATTGAAGCAAGTCTTGGGCATTTTAGTCAGAAATCTTTTCGTTTTATTTTTTTTGAATTCACGCATACTTTCCTCTTTTTTCTCTTTGCTCTCCTCTTGTTTAGCTTTCTCTTTCGCTTCCTTACCAAAGAAAGCCTCTTGCGGGTAAGTAATATTCTTCTTTTTGGATTTCTTATCATCCTCCTTCCGCCTATCATCGATACCTGGATATTTCGAGGTCAAGACTTTTGGAGTTTTTATGAATTTGATGGCCTTCAGGGTCTTTTTTGGCGCTACCTCACCCTTTTTGGTGACAGTCCTCGTATTGGGATTACCTATGGCGTACGGCTTGAGGTGGTTCTTATGACCCTTGGAAGCACTTTCTACACCTTCTACAAAACCCGCTCCAAAAAACTGGCATTTTTGGCCTTTTGGCTTACCTACTCACTCTTTTTTATCTTGGGTACTTTTCCATCTTGGCTCACGCTTGTACTCAAAACTACATCTATTGGAATTCTCGCCATCTCTGACCTTCATGTAGCCAGCCTCTTTCTTACCCCCGAAACCATCCTAAACTCTGCCATGACCGACGTCAGGAGTGTCCTCAATATCAAAATGAGTCTTTTTTATGCCTTTTTTTCAGCCTTTACTCTCAGTTTCCTCTTGTGGAAAGAGAGGCCTCATCACTTTGCAGCTCTTTTTAAAAATGCTCGTTTCCCACAGATATTCCATCATGGTGGACTACTTTTTCTTGGTTCTCTTTTGGCTTGGCACTTCGAACAAGCACCTCTCCCTTTTTCACTCTTCTCAATACTCACCTATAGTCTTCTTATTTTTAGCGTGGTACTTGCCTGGCTTACTTCTGTAGTGATAAATGATATCTACGACACCTCTATTGATGCACTTACTAATCTCGATCGGCCTCTCATCAAAAAAAATATTCCTCATCAAACATTTCTCGCCTATGGAATTTTCTTTTTCTTTTTCTCTCTACTCTTCGCCGGTATTGTCAGCCCTACCGCTCTTTTTCTCATTTTTCTCTATCAAGTTTTCGCCTATGTTTATTCTGCTCCACCTCTGCGACTAAAACGCCTTCCACTTCTTGCTACACTGCTCGCAGCCTTTGCGAATATCCTTATCTTTGCTCTTGGCTATATTACACTCAGTCAAGAAAAGTCTCTTACCACCCTTCCAACAAGTATTTTACTTTACCTTCTACTGGCCCTTACAATTGGTTTATGTCTTAAGGATTTTAAAGATATTGCTGGTGACGCCAAAGATCATGTGTTTACTCTGCCAGTGCTTTTTGGAGAAACCCGGGCCAAATATATCCTTGCTAGCCTTATTTTTTGTATTTTTGCACTGAGCCCAATCATCCTCAATCAATCCACCCTTTTCCCCCTTAGTTTTATCGTGGCCAGCTTAGCTTTTTATATTATTCAAAAAGGAACCTCCCACAGGAAGTCCCTTTTCTCATATCATCGATTTTCTTTTCTCTTTTTTCTTCTCCTTTTTTGTTACGGCACTCTACTCGCTCTCTTTTTTCTTTTCAAGCACTAAGATTTGAGCCGCTAACCATTCCCAGTCATCGAGACCTAGGGCTTGTGCACGAATATCAAGAGAAAGACTTCTCTCTGCTAGGAGATCTTCGACATCTTCCCTAGTAAGCCCAAATGCTCCCTTGAGATTATTTACAAGGGTTTTTCTTTTAGCCTGAAAACCAACCTTGACTACGCGAAAAAGTCGCCTGTCTCCATCTTTATCAAAAGCCTTAAAGGGAG
>CAYLMF010000002.1:0-9936 GCA_964385005.1 uncultured Bdellovibrionales bacterium
ACTCCCCCAAAGAAGAAAAATATCCCCCCCGTGACCAAAAGGGCGAACTGCAAAGAGTACGTGTCAGCGAGCAAACTTACTCCAGGTCCAAGGACCATGAAGATAAGTCGTACCGGCACATTCTTGACCGACAACACCGTCGCTCGTATATCCGAAGATATAAGCTTATTGGTATAGTCAAGTATCACAGGATTGATCACTCCCCTAGTGATATAGAAGCAGCCTAAGAAAATGAAACTCCAGACCGGCATAAACATCCCCGTGAGGAAATATCCCGCTACTGGGAGTAGCCACAAGATAATAAGCGATTTCTTTCTTCCGAAAAACCTCTCTATCTGTGGAGCTTTACCCGAAAGAAAGCCGGTCATAAGGAGTAACCCTGACCAGACTATGCCAAAATAGACTATTGGCAACCCGGAGGCCAAGAGGTATGGCTGACTAAACCACACCATGGTAAGTGTAGAAGCGCTCACTAATCCATAGTAGAGGATAAGCAATGCCACTTCCTTATGCCCAAAGAGAGCATATCTTACCACCTCCACTATTTCTTCAAGGTGAGACTTCTTGAGAGAGAGTTTTTCCCTCATTGGTTCAACCAAAGAATACGCTAGTGGCACAATAAGAAATGTGACAAAGATATCAATCACCAGAGGCAGTCTCAAACTTACTACAGCGAGGAATCCACCAAGTACACCTGACACTGCTTCTGAATACAATCCAAATCCTTGATTCTTGGATTCTTGCCTTCCATACTCTCGTTCTCTCGACAACACCTTGAGCGTATCGTGAAGCATGGCAGAGTCAGCGCTCGATACAAAACTTGTCCCGATACCAAGGACTATCTCGGCTAAGAGAAATCCCCAGAAACCAGAAGATATCGCATACACTGCCCAGCCCATACTCGAGACAACACCTCCGATAAGAAGCGAGGCTCTACGAGTAAAGATATCTGCGAAGTAGCCGGTTGGTATGTCCAGCACTAGCACAAAGAGAGAAAAAATAGCCTGGAGCAGAAATATATCATGTACCGTAAGACCATTTTCCTGATAGAAAAGAGTGATCACCGGCATAATCAGCATAAAGCTCTTGAGAGCTCTAATGGCCGACAGTTTCCAGATGTTTGATTGCAGTTCTTTCATGGCAATTCTCCATTATTGATTGTTAAGGAACTCTGACTCAAAAAAAGCCTCAGCTTTTATATTGAGCTGAGGCTATCCAAATGGAGAGGGGTCTTGGTTATGAAAAAGGTTTTATGGTAAGGTTTTTCGATAACTCCAGCTTAATACAACTTCTTTGCCTTCTAGATAGGCAAAATCACGATTGTTACATGCAATCGGTGACTTGGCTGTATTCATTTGCTGAATATGTATCGTCATAATTTTTACTAAACTCTTGCGATTAATTTATAACACGAGTTCAAATAATCGTCAATGTATCCTATTTACCACCCTAATAATAAAGAGCCCCTAGGGGGCTCTTTATGTTAACCACTTTATACTTTTGTCTCTCTTAGTTACCGAAGAGATTAAAGAACCAACCAAAGGCACTCAAACGGTCTTTCTGGCCAGAAACAAACGTCTCGAGCTTAGAAGTTTCCTGGGTGAGAGTAGATATCTGATCTGTCAGAATACCCTTTACTTCTGGATCTTCAATTTTGGCAGCTGCCTGATTAAGTACCTCGATACGAGCTTTATTGGCTGCAATCTCACTCTCAAGATTTGCAAGCTCTGACTTCTTGGCTCCAAATAGAGCCTGAAGGACACGGCTTCGCTTGTCGATATTTTCTACAGAAGTAGCTACTTTACTGACTGAATTTTTCTGAGCTTCAGCTACAGTACGAATCTGCTCACCGAGTTCATCTCCTTCAATTTCAGCAACATCATTGAGGTCTTCGTAGAGGTCCTCAACCTCGTTTTCATAATCATCATCATAACGCTCATCCGTACCGCCAAGAGCATAAATAGCTCCTTCAATGCTACTCTTTAATACCTTCACTCTACGCTCAAAAGATTCCAATTGAGAAAGTGCATCTATCTGTTCCTGTCCTCCAGCTGCAAGCTTTGCCTGCAGTGCGACAAAGTCGGCTTCAAGGTTAGTGAGAGATGGCTTGAAACTATCAGCTGATCCCCCGAGTGATTCATAGAGAGCAAGTTTGCCTTTAGCTTGTGAAATGCGCTTGGCTATCTTATCTACATCTTTGGCCATGTCACGAGAACTTTTGACATCCTTATGACTCGCAAAATGTGTCAGCTTTTTAACTTCTCTTTCAAGCTGCTTGAGCGTATCTCTAGAGATAGTCTCGCTTGAAGACTCAAATGCTGCTACCTTTGCCTTTGCGGCAGCGAGTGTAGCGAGAGCCTTAGTGACATCAATACCCTCTGCCTGAGCACGAGTAATACGCTCTTCTGCTTCGATGATATCTTCTGTCATGTCCTCAAGAGCATCTGTGCGCTTCTCGGACAATTTTTCAATGGAGTCATCCTCGTCTTCATCTTCTACTCCATCATTGCCATTGTCATCATTCACATCTTCAGACTCATCTTCTTCATGTTCAACCTCAAACTTACGCTCCTGAGTCTTACGAAGAGTCTCTGTTTTTTTCTTTAGCTGCTCACGCTGCCACTCTGCTTTTTGCTTAGCAGCTTCTTTGGCTCTTTTTTCAGCTTCTTTTTTGGATTTATCTTCGTCTTTGTCGTCGTTTTTGTCTTCATCTTCGTCCTCGTCTTCGTCCTTATCATCTTCACTATCGTCATCTTCTCCATCCTTAGCCTGAGCCGCAGACAAGAGTGTATTACCCGTAATAGCACTGTATGTATACGCAAAGCTTCCTAGAGAAAGCATGCTTATCATTAGTACCGCTATCATACTGGCATTTTTTTGTTTTTGTTTTGCCATAGTGTTTTTTATATACTACTTAACTTTATTATAATTATACCATTTTTTGAGAATAAAAGGATGAGATATCCACAATTCCTCTTCTGGTACCACTCTACAAGCCTGAAAAAAGCTCGAGTACTTCTGATGACGTACGGGCCCAAGAATATCTTACACAACGCTCAAGCCCTCGAGCGCGCAGCGTCTCATAGAGCTCCTTATCTTTAAGAATTGCTTCAAAAGCATCAAATATTTCTTGTGGTCGATATGGATCAATAAGTATTCCAGCGTCCCCTACTATTTCAGGGAGTGATGAACTATGCGAGGTAATTACCGGCACTCCACAGGCCATTGCTTCTAGTGGCGGAAAACCAAACCCCTCATAGAATGATGGGTACACAAAAACACTTGCCAGATTGTACACCACAGGCTTATCTACATCTTCCACAAAACCGATAGCGTGGATACGCTTACGCAGGACTGAGGTGCGGATACGAGTGTAGAGAGCACGCTTTTCCCAACCAGGACTCCCTGCCAATACAAGATCATACGGACTGTCTGGATTTTGTTTGATAAATTCTTCGTATGCCTCAATGACCGAAAGTAGATTCTTACGGGGCTCAAAGGTAGCAAAAGAAAGAATAAACTTAAACGGGAGCTTGTAGCGCTTCTGCACATCTATCAACAGCTCGCTATTGCGGTCTATGAGGCGACAGTTCTTATCATAACCACTTGGAATTACTTTTATTTTTGCCCCCTGAATACCGTAGGCATCTACAATATCATCTTTGGTAGATTCCGAGACAGCTACCACAGCCTCAGAACGCTTGATAAGACCCCGAAAATCTACCAAGTAATGCCAAATACGCTGCTTAAGACTAAAGGTATGTGGAAAAAGCTCAAAAGATAGATCGTGAGCCGTCACTACCATAGGCACATGCTTTGAGGTAGCGGCAAAGTTTTGATTAGGCAGAAAAACAACATCTACTCCACCCATAAGCCTATCCAACTTCGGATAACGCAAGTACCACAAGCAAAAGTTGAGCAGCTTATTTGGCCACCGGTAAGCTTTGATGGTGACATTGTCATGGTGCGCTAAGGCATGAAGAAAACGTGGGGGCTTACTCCACGAATTAAAAAACAAAACAAAATGATGACCCCCTCCACTGTGAAGGAGCTCCTTGAGTAACCCGAGTGTATATTCTTCTACTCCTGTGCGCCGTCCCTCCGCCAGACACCGAATATCTATTCCTATGCGCATGCTAGTCTTTTTTTACTGAATCAGTTTGGATATAGTGCTTAGCAAGGATAACAAAAAATCCTACAAAAATACCGAGAAACAACATGATAACCAAGACCTGCTTTGAATCCACACGGGCATCGCTTACCACTGGTTCACTTGCGATAACACGAAACCAGTTACCCTGACTTCCTTCTTTTGTGTCGAGCTCGCTCGTGTATCGATTAAGCGCTGTAGGCACACTCTTCGCAAGTGCCATCAATTTAGTCTGATCTCTATCAACAAAGGTAACCTCTACTATCTGCGCTGAAAGCTTTCTTCCTGTGAAGTATGCTCCTTCTGGAGCCTCATTCTTTAGACCTGCTTCCTCAAAAATAGCTTGTGTCACCTGAGGTGTCGCAAGGAGGCGCACCAAGGTATCACCAAAGCGTTCATCTGCCTGTAGACGGTAGAAATTATCATACTGATAATCCGTTGCTATAGAAACATTTTTATTTTCTGTCCTCCCAATAGTGATAAGGATATTACTTTCAAAGCGCTCGGGTTCTAGATTAATCCACAGCACTCCAAGTAATAAAAAGACACCCAAAATTAAAGCATACAGGTTTTTTTCTTTACGAAAGAGGTTCCAGAGTTCACGTAGTTCCATAGATGCAGTTTTTAGGTTTTGAGAGTAGGTGTGAGGTTATTTGACTGGTGTTCTGTTACCGCCTTTTCAATATAGTCCTTTATTGTAGCCTTAAAACGCTCTTTGTCAAAAATCTCAGCCTTGGCGCGAATATAGGTTGGGTCATATTTTGCCTCATCAAAGCGTTTTACTGCTTCTATAAGAGATTCTTTGGTCTGAAAATCAAAGTATTCCCCCATCTTGCCCTCTTCCATATGCTCCACGATATCTCCTCCACGATAGGCTAGGAGTGGTCGCCCAGAAGCCATGGCTTCTATGGCTACAATACCAAAATCTTCTTCTTGTGGAAACACGAAACCACGACATTCTGCGTAGTACTTCGGCAATTCCTCCTCTGGCACGCGACCCAGAAACTCAATTGTTGGTCCAGCTATTTTTTTGAGGCGTTCTAGCTCTGGTCCACGTCCGATAATTTTGAGCGGCAACTTTAACTCATTAAATGCCTGAATGGCAATATCGTGGCGCTTATATGCAATCAATCTACCTACCATCAAGAAATAATCCCCTCTCGTTTCTGAAAGGTAAAACTGTGAGACATTGACTGGAGGATGAATAACGGTAGATTCTTTGCGGTAGTACTTTCTGATACGATTGGCCACAAAGCGTGAATTAGAGATAAACTGATCCACTCGCTCCGCACTAGCGCGATCCCAGATACGAATCGGGCTCATAAAAAGAGGGACGAGCTTACGGATCAATCCAGGTAGTCCAAAATCTTCTGTGTACTTCTGGCAGTCATCCCAAGCATAACGCATCGGAGTATGCATATAGCATACGTGGAGGGTCTCTGGACGAGTAATCACACCTTTCGCAAAACTTGAAGAATCAGAAAGTACTACATCATAACGATCTAAATCAAAGCCCTCGATAGCAAGCGGCATAAGTGGTGGAAAAAGACGATGACGCTTCTTAGAGAATGGCAATTTCTGCAAAAAAGACGTATAGATACGACTTCCTTGAAAATGCCCATGCATAGAATTTTCATCGTAGATGAGCGTATAGATAGGAGCATACGGATATATCTCCTGAAAAGCTTCCAGTACGCGCTCAGCCCCTCCATACTGAACAAGATAATCATGGACAAGCGCTATCTTCATGCAGACAAATTTAGTAACGGATATAGCCACCGAAGCGTTCCTTGGCAAGCGCAACAATCGTATCAAAGGAAACATCCATCTCTTCTGTGGTAAGTGTACGATCAGTAGCGCCAAAGGCTAAGTGAAATGAATAACTCTTCTCAGTTTCTTTTTCGTAGATATCAAAAAGTACTACTTCTTTGAGAAGCTCTCCTCCGCCTGTGCGCACTACGTCTTCGGCATCAGCAGCCATGACGGCACGAGGGAACCACAGCGTGATATCGCGAGTTGCATACGGAAACTTCTGGAGCGGGATAAATTCTTTTTCTGTACTACGTCCATGCCAAAGAGTTTCGGTATCAAAATGAGCTACTGCCACGCGGCCTTCTGGCAAACCAAAGTTTTTAGCAATACGTGGATGGATTTCACCTAAGTAACCAACCACTACTCCATGCACACGAATCTCTGCTCCGCGAGTAGGATGCAGAAAGGTTTTGGCAATTTGTGAAGCCCCTTCGTTTAGTGAGGCAAAACTCACATCTTCTACAGAAAGACTAGCGAGATACGCACGCATATTTTCCTTGAGGGTAAGCACTACTTGCTCATTGGACTTTGCCTTACTGACTTGTACAAAACCAAGCTCCTTTGACTCTTTGAGAGCGCCCTTCAGAGGCAAACTAAACACACTGCCATACTCAAAAAAAGTAAACGTATCAAAATTTCTCAGATTTTCTTTAGCTTTACGTAAAAGCAGTGGTGCCAACGTACTTCGTAGATAGGTATACTCTGGTGAAAGTGGGCTCTCCAATTCAGCATGAGCTATATCAGAGATAAGGGCCGCTTCAATATCCTTACTACCATAAAACGAATATGTCATGACTTCATCAAATCCAAGAGCTGCTGCTTTTGTCTTATACAACATCTCTCGCTTTTTCCCTCCTTCTTCAGTAGGAAGTGTAAGAGGTAACAATGGAGCAGCTGGGGCAATTTTGTCATAGCCGCGCATACGACCAATTTCCTCAATCAAATTCCAAGCATCTATGAGATCCGGACGACGACTCGGAATAGTGACCTCAAGTACCGCTTTATCAGCCTTTTTCTTTACCTTGAGTCCAAGAAGGGCAAGTAAACGTACAATCTCAAACAATGGCACCCGCACGCCAAGTACTGCTAAAACAAGCTCTTCTGAAAGCAGCACTTTATGTGGCACATGCTTTGCATTCTGTATATCACGTAGGCCAAAAAGTTTACCTCCTGCCAGCTCAAGTATAAGTGACGAGGCAAGCGGCAATACCTCTGTAGCAAGTTCCATATCTACTCCGCGTTCAAAACGAAAGGCCGCATCCGTCATGAGATTGTGACGCTGCTTGGTTTTTCGGATGCTTGAAGCCTCAAACACAGCTACCTCCACAAATACATTCTCTGTCTCATCGGTAATAGCAGAGCTCACTCCACCCATGACTCCGGCTAGAGCCAGCGCCTTTTTACTATCTGCAATCACAATATCTTCAGCACTGAGCTTTAGCGTTTCATCTGTTAAAAGCTTAAGCTTTTCATTTTTCTTAGCACGGCGAATACAGAGCCCTTCACTAATTTTGTCAGCGTCAAATGCATGAATTGGCTGACCAGTCAGAAGCATGAGGTAATTGGTAATATCTACGATATTATTTTTTGGACGATAACCCAAAACCAACAAGCGTGCTTGTAGCCAAAGTGGAGACTCTTTGATTGCTATCCCTTTTATATAAAGCCCTCCGTAACGAGCACTGATTTTCTTATCAGCAATCACTACTTTTGGTGCGCGGTTGTAGGCAGGAATCTTTAGTTTTTTCTTAGGCTTCTCCGTAAAGCGAGGCGCATAACCATCAAGCGCAGCAATCTCTCTTGCCATTCCTTCATGCGACAAAGCATCTCCTCCACGATCTGGAAGAATTTTGATATCTAAGACTGTATCATCGAGTCCGTAGTGTTTAGCAAAGTATGCTCCGAGTGGAGCATCTTCTGGAAGAACTAAGATACCATCATGATTTTCACCGAGGCCCAGCTCTCTTGCAGAACAAATCATACCACTTGAAAGCACGTCACGAAGCTTGACTTCACTAATTTCAATACCTCCTGGAAGTGTGCTTCCTGGAAGAACGACAGCTACCATTTGCCCTTCACGTATATTCGGGGCACCACAAACAATCTGACGCACATCGCTACGCCCTACTCGCACCTGTGCTACACGCAAACGATCTGCATTTGGATGTTGCTCAAGACTTTCTACCTTACCAATGACGACGTCTGAAAGGCCGTGTTCATGCTTAAGCACTTCTTCTACTTCAAAAGCGTGCATCATAAGTAGTCTCGCGATTTGATCAGGAGATTTCTTGGTGCCAGAAAGTTCTTTGAGCCAATTGTAAGAATATTTCATTTTGGTGTACTAAAATTGTCTTATAAAACGCAGGTCTCCTCCCATAAACTGTCTGATATCAGTAATCTTGTACTTCATCATAGCGAGACGAGTCAGACCAAAGCCCCAGGCAAACCCCTGGTATTTACCCTTTGGGTAACCGGCTGCTTCCAGTACGTTTTGGTGCACCATTCCAGCGCCGCCAATTTCTATCCAGCCCGTTTGTTTACATGTCGAACATCCTGCCCCGTCACAAAGGACGCAGCTGATATCAAACTCAAATGAAGGTTCTGTAAACGGGAAAAAGCTCGGTCTGAGACGGATAGTTACTTTCTTGCCAAAAAACTTGCCAAAAAAGGTTTCCGCTAAGTATTTAAAGGTAGCTACATTGACCTTGCCAGTTTCGTCGAGCATCAAACACTCGAACTGATGAAAAGTGTGTTCATGTGAAGCATCGGTTGCCTCATTGCGAAACACGCGACCAGGCACAATCACTCGAAACGGAGGTTTATTTTTCTCCATAAAACGCACCTGATTTGGTGAAGTATGGGTACGCATCAACAGTCGCTCGGTTTCTGTTTTGCCGTTCTTTTTTACCTTCACTCCTCCGCCCTTGAGCCAGAAAGTATCTTGCATATCACGAGCAGGATGATCTTTAGGAAAGTTCAGAGCATCAAAGTTATACCACTCTGTTTCTGCTTCTGGACCATCGGCTACCGCAAAACCAAGGGCTTCAAAAATTTCCAATACTTCGTTTTCTAATTGTGTAATTGGATGCAAATGTCCGACCGGACGAGAAACCCCGGGTGCGGTAACATCGACACGATCACCCTCCCAATCTCTAGCATTGTTTTCAATCTCTACTTGTTTGAGTGTAAGTTCGGTAGTCAGTTTTTGACGAAGACCTTGAAGCTTGGGGGCGAGAGTACGTTTTTGTTCTGGCGTGAGGTTCTTAACATCCTTGAGCATATTTGAAAGCTCACTCTTACGGCCCAAGAACTGCACCTCCCAACGCATAAGCGTTTCCTTGTCCTTGATAGCAGAAAGGGTCTCTAAGGCCTGTTTTTCAATCGTTGTGATAAGGGCTTGATTCATGGATTTGTAGTATTTCTCTAATATCTCTATCTTAGCCTATCTAAAGGATTTTTGCCAAATTTTTGATACCTTCTTCTTGATAGTATTTCTCGGGAAACTTTCCTCTAAAAAAGCAAAAGGGCGGAGCTGTGATACAGACTCCGCCTCTTTCTTGCGACCCAACCAATCTTGGGCCTCCTCAGTATCCGGACAAAACTTCCGCCCAGGTAGACTGAAAGGGTGTGCTCATGGTTGCCTCATCCCAGACGAAAGCATGACTTCGCCAAAAAATGACTGCGTGAGCATGCTCCCGATCCGAAAGCGATCCATCGAGCGGTTCCCGAAACATCTCTCCCCCAAACCAGGCTGTAATCAATCTCGGCCTCGGGACACCCCATTTCACAGCGAGTGAAATTTGTGATGTTTCCGGCGGATCGGGATCAATAATAACTGGCGAGGGCCAGGAACGATTATCCCGATAGGCGAAGAGGATTTCATCCTTCATACCTACGGGCTGTTCTCGTGCCATCCGCTGAACTGGCCACACCAGTCCATGAGACAACAGCTCCACGGTCAGCGGAAACTCCTG
>CAYLMF010000002.1:10036-15097 GCA_964385005.1 uncultured Bdellovibrionales bacterium
TTGCCCACTTTGAGAACCTTTGTATCGAGAGCACTTTCCAAAATCATAAATGGATCTATCAACTTCTCTCCATCGATACTTACTCCTCCTTGCTCAATCTTACGACGAGCATCACTCTTACTTTCGGCAAGGCCAGCGCTCACAATAAAATCCACTAGCGTTTGATTTTCTGTTACTTGCTTCGTAGCGACATCACTTGGAATTTCGCCCTTAGAAAAAGTTTTCACAAAATACTCCACTGCTTTCTCTGCTTCATCTTTACCATAATAAAGTTCTACCAGTGATTGTCCGAGGAACACCTTGGCATCACGAGGGTTTTCACCCGCCTGGATTTTAGCCTCCCATGCTTTTACTTCGTTCATAGGTACGCGTGTGCAATGCACGAGGTAGTCTACGATCAGCTCATCCGGTACGCTCATCACCTTACCAAACATATCATTGGGTGCGTCAGTCAGGTTGATAGTATTCCCCCAACTACTACTCATCTTGCGCCCATCGGTCCCAAGGATAATATTCGCCATCAGAATATCTTGTGGTTCTTGTTCATACAATGGTTGAATATGACGCCCTGCCAGAAGATTGAAACGCTGATCAGTTCCGCCAAGTTCTACATCTGCTTTGATAGCTACACTATCGTAACCCTGAAAGATTGGGTACATCATTTCATGAAAAGAAACCCTCTGACCCGCATCTAAACGCTTAGCAATAACTTCTCGTGAAGCAAACTCTTTGACGCTAAATAAATTTGCCATTTTAGCTAACTCCATCAGACCAAGCTTAGAGAGCCATTCGGAATTATAATGAGTCTCTGTCTTTTCTTTATCAAGAATCATGTAAGCTTGCTCTAAGTAATTCTCCATGTTCTGAGTAATTTGTTCCCTAGAGAGCATAGGGCGCTCAGATTCCTTATCACTTGTATCTCCAATTCTTCCTGTTTCATCACCCACAATAAAAACTGCCTGATGCCCAAGTTCTTGAAAGTCACGGAGTTTCAAGAGAAGGACTGCACGTCCAATATGAAGATTCGGACTCGTAGGATCAATACCAAGCTTGATACGAAGTTTCTCGCCAGAGAGAAGTCGTGCACGAAGATGTTCACGATCGATTACTTCGGTCACGCCACGAGACAAAAGCTCATCAATTTTTTGCGGATCTGTGTTTATCATATAGTTTTAGTATATACCATAAGAAAAGTGAAAGATTTTACTTATTGAGATGTAGTTCAAGGCGCAGCCGAGGAGCGGAGTAAGCCGTATATCATCTATACGGCGTCGAGCACCAGAAGCAGCAACGCAGAAATACTCTCAATAATAAATCTTCTTAAAGACCGAAGCGCTTCTTGGCAAGCCGATACTGATCATCCGAAATCTGCTTCGCCTTACGCATAGCCTCAAGTGAAGCCAAAATCTCCCCCTTGTTTTTCTGAATATTCTTGGGGGTCATGGCCTTTTTCATAAGCTTCTCACGCTCTTGCGGAGACATCTTGGCAAGACGCTTCATAGCAAACTTTTCCATCATGCCCATATCATTGACATCTTTGCCGGAAGCGCGAGCAAAATCTTCAAACTCTTTTTCGAGCTCGTCTTTATCTGTATCATTTTTACCAAAAGGATTCCACATATTTTTAGACTGAATATTGAATTTAGAATTGAGCAGCAAAATTTTGACTATCCTTACCATGATTCATACATCATGATTCCTATTTCTCAGCTTGTTTCTTCATTGTATAGCGAGAGACCAAAAGAGCAGAAGAAACAAAGATAGATGAATACGTACCAAAAGCCACACCAGTAAGAAGTGCTACTCCAAAATACTTAATACTCTCCCCTCCAAAAAGTACAATCGCAATGAGGGTGATAATCACGGTCATAGAAGTGTTAACTGAGCGTCCCAAGGTTTCATTGAGTGAGCGATTGACGACTGTCTCAAAGTCTTCTTTCTGTGATGAACGAGCCAGGTTTTCACGGATACGATCATAGACCACAATCGTATCATTGACTGAATATCCAAGGATGGTAAGGAGAGCGGCGATAAACGGCACCCCAACCTCTACCCCATAGTAATGACCAAGAAAAGCAAAGACTCCAAGAGTGATAATGATATCATGCGCCAAAGCTATCACTGCTCCAATACCGTATTCGTACGAATTGACCTTGCCGCGTACTCCGCGAAAAGCATAGGCAATAAAAAGCGCAATCACGATAATAGAGACTAGGGTTCCTGTAATCGCGTTCTTGGTGATCTGACTTGAGACAGAGCCACCTACGAAGTCTGTGCGAATTTGAGTAATACCGGGATCAAGCTTGGTGAGTGACTGCAACACCTTACTGTTAGCTTCTTCATTGGATGCGAGATATCGAAGGATAATACCTTTATTCTCTGTAGGCTGCACAGTCAAGCTTTTGAGCTCAATAGGCTTGAGCGTCTCTTGAATTTCTATCGCTGTCGGCGCTTGTTCAAGAGCAAAACGTACTTCCATCAAAGTCCCTCCTTTAAAATCAATACCTGTATTGAGCCCCCACGCAACCAAAGCCACGATACTGACTACAGTAGTAATAATAGAGAAAGCGTATGCGTACTTGCGTTTTTGGATGATTTTAATCATAGCGAAGCTTATTCTATTCTTTTCTTAGGTGAAACCAAAATCCATGGATGTCGTTCCATCCACTCTCCAATAAAGAAAGTAGTCGTGATACGCACCAATACAACAGCAGTAAAGAGTGAAAGGAGAACACCTAGAGCCAAGATAATTGCAAAGCCTTTCACAAAACCAGTACCAAGACCTACCAAGATAAACGTCGTAAGCAAGGTAGAGACATGACCATCACGAATACTTGGCCAGGCACGACGAAAACCTTCTTTAATAGACTTGATAGCACCTTTACCAAAAGAAAGCTCTTCGCGAGTACGCTCAAAAATAAGCACGTTGGCATCCACCGCAATACCGATAGAGAGGATAAATCCAGCAATACCCGAGAGGGTCACAGTAATGGGAAATGGTGTGAGCACTGAAAGCTTGAATAGTGCTAGAAGCATCGCACTATAAAGAAGCAAAGCAAAGACCGCAATCACTCCAAGAAAGCGATAGAAAATAATCATAAATACTGCCACCGCCAAAAGGCCGATAAATCCTGCTTTCAAGCTCTGATCCAAAGCTACTTGCCCGAGACTCGCATCCACACTCTGCTGACCGACAAGCTCGATAGGCACTGGCAAGGCTCCTTCATTAAGACGCTTCACCTGAGCGGTAGCCTCGGCAACTGTGTAATCCCCTGTAATAACTGCTTGACCATTAGGTATTTCTGTCTGAATAGTTGGTGCCTGAAGCAACTCATTATCCAAGAAAATTGCAACTGGCTTACCGATATTACGCTTGGTAATCTCTGCAAACAACGCTGTTCCTTCGGCATCAAACTGTAACTGAATCTGCGGAGAACCAAGCCCCTGTTGCTGATAGGTAATTGAAGCGCTCTTGAGATGCTTTCCAGAGAGGCCTGTTGGCTGATACGCCAAGAGAGGGTCATTTTGGAGAGACTGTTTGAGACGAAGGATATGTGCTGCCCTGACTTCTTTATCATCACCTTCACCACGTACTTCAAGTTTTTTGATGATATGGTAACCATAGTCAGTTTCGATAATAGAGTCCTTTACTTCCCCTGGTTTCAAGTCATCGCTAAAGACTGTTTCATCAAACTCCGGTACAAACGTCCCCTTCTTTACAAAGTCAAGATCTCCTCCGTTGTCCTTTGACCCTGGATCTTCACTCATAGCCTTTGCAAGCGTAGCAAAATCATCACCCGCTTTTACACGCGCCAAAATATCCTCCGCTTCTTTTTTAGCGTTAGCATTGAACTCTTCTACTTGTTTCTTCACCTCATCTCCTGCTTGTTCACGAAATTCAAGAAAAGGCGTTTCTTTGATCAAGCTTTTGGCTTCTTCAATATTTTTGATACCTGGAAGTTCTACGATAATACGTTTTTCTTCACCGGCAGTAGCAAGCTGCACCAATGGTTCACCAACACCAAAAGCGTTCACGCGACGCTCAATCACTGCCTCCGCTGCCTGCAGAGCTTCTGTTTGTTTGGCTGACTCGATATTACTCAAATCTGCTGCATACTCGAGATGAATACCTCCTTGCAAATCAAGTCCGCGATTCACCTGGAGTTGATTGAGAAGATTAAAACCACCCGGCCAAAAAGAAAGTGCCTGTGGGTACGAAATCAAACCAGAAACAAGTGCCAACAAAAGCACTGCTCCGAATTGCCAACGGATTTTGTGTTCACGTTTCATATAGAGCACAGTATAGCCAAAATCCCTATCTAAGGCAAATTTTACCGAAATATGAAGATTTTAGATAAAAAAAGACACCCTGCGTGGACGAAGCCACGCAAAGTGTCACCTCAAATTGAGGATTTAACGCCGAAGCGTTTAGAGGGGTCAGGTCGCCGGCGTATAGCTGCCGGTGCGGAGATCGATCACATCGCCCTCCTTCACCCCGACCGTGACCTGAGTCCAGTCGGTGCGATTTTCGAGCGCCCGTGCCTGGGCCGGCGTGATGCGATTAGCGTCACGCTGGTCACGTCCGCGATACAGCGGAAGATTGAAGCGTTCAGCGAGGTCGATAGCCAGCGGATAGTCCACGTAGTGAACCAGCCCCTTGGCACGACCGATCGTGAAACGCTCCATCGGCACGTTGTGACTGCCAACAAGCTGGAGCCCCTGGACATCGTCCAGCGGCGCCACCATGCCGTTCGTGCAGAGCACCAGCACATGGAACGGATCGCGGCCGGTCACGAAGATCGTGGCGATGAGCTCGTCCTTGACGAACCCCCGCTGATATTCACGACTGGCCGATTCGCCCTGGACGCCTTCAAGCGATCCGAAGCGAAATTCCACGCGAGCCACCTGCTCATTGGGTTGGATCTTGCCATCCCCCCGCAGGTAATAGATGATGTCCTGCTGGAGGTGCGGCCAGTTCCGCTGGAGCACTGCCTGACGCTCTGCCGGATTCTGGATGCGCGCCATCTCTTCGATGGTCGGCGCAATGGACTGGAGCCTGGT
>CAYLMF010000002.1:15197-48414 GCA_964385005.1 uncultured Bdellovibrionales bacterium
GATTCTGGATGCGCGCCATCTCTTCGATGGTCGGCGCAATGGACTGGAGCCTGGTCGAAACCGGCGCCACGCCATGGACCAGATCAGCGCCCTTGGCCTGCGGCCAGAAGAAGACCCAGCCGATGACCAAAAGAGCGGCCAGAAGGAAGATAATGATCCCCTTGCGGCCACCTGCCTGCTGTTCTTCATCAGCAGGCCACGTGCGGCCACCGCCTATGGGCTCCAAGTCGCCGCCAGCTGATGCCGGCACGATATTGTTATCACTCATGGTATTTAACCCCTCGGTTGTAAAGGTACCTCTATAACGCTAGAGAATTGCGGCCTTGGTGACACCCTAAAAAGGAAGCCTCAAAAGACTTCTTACTATACTCTTAAATTGGAAAAATGTCAATAGATAGTTTTTCACTCTATTTATTGACTTTTTGACTATTTAGGTGTATAATAGATAGTCTAAGTGGCCTTCTAGCTACTTATAGACAGTGTTCCAATTCCACAACCAAAGAGGGGTTTACAAGATGCCGACTATTACCTTTATCGCTGGCCCTGAGAATTCTCAAGGCCATCTGACTCCCTTGGGTCAGACACAGGCAGAAGGATTTGCCACGCTCGCCAAAGAGCGAGCCGATCTCTATACGGTCATCATGGCTGGGGGGAAACCCTACACCAGCGAGGCACGCCGTATCATCATCGACACGCTCAGACTCCAATCCATTGGCGGTAGCACGCCTGGACAAAAGGTCCAGCCAGTCGACAGCGAAGGTCTCGAGGGATTTGGGCACATTCCCATCAACTTCAAGACTGATCTCTTGAGCGCGTCGAAGCGCCTCGGCCTCGCTCCGCTTGAAGCGTACTGTGAATTTTGCTCCCAGGCCCTTATCTATGAAGGTCGCGAGGGTGCAAAATCCATTCGTCGTTTCACCGGCGCCGGCAACTACGTGAAGCACATGCTTGTCATTGGTCGCCCGGTCTTCATCAACCAGCTCGCTCTTTCCTTCTTCGGAGATGGCATGCCGGTCACGATGCGCGACCAAGTCATCATGGATGCTCCCCTGGAGCCCATGACTGGCTATCGGTTCACTATTACCGATGACCGCTGGGGCATGCCGACCTCTATGGAACAGGTTGGCTGGAATGCATTGGTTAGCGCAGGCTAGCCACCCATACTTGGGCCACGTCCCAAACAAAAAACGCGAGACTTCGGAACTTACCGAGGCCTCGCGTTTTCATTTTTCTTAACCTATACATCTGACTTCATTTCTATCTCAAGCTGTCCATCTCGGAGCACTGCTACCTGAGTCAGGTCTATGGCCTCGAGGAACATACGGTCATGAGTAACGACAATAACTGTCCCCGGAAAAGCATTGACTGCTTCTTCAAAGGCCTGGATAGACTCAAGGTCTAAATGATTCGTTGGCTCATCAAGGAGGAGGAAATTTGCTTTCTGTTCTACGAGGATAAGAAGAAGTACGCGCATACGCTCTCCTGGGGAGAGATGCTTCATCTTCTGCGACAAGAAAAGCGGTGAGAGCTGATAAATACCAATCAGTGTCGGTATCTTCTCGTGGAGCTCGTACGGCAGACGTGACTTCAGGTACTCTTCAAGTTTTAGGTTTTCATTTTGGAGGAGTAAATCATGCTCTTGAATAAGATATCCAATTTTTACCTCCTCACCGATAGTCACTTTCCCAGAGAGCGGAGGCAAATCCCCTGTCACTGCTCGAAGAAGAGTTGTCTTACCTGCGCCATTGTCACCCAGAAGAGCTATTTTTTCGCCATAGCTAATATGCCAATCAATAGGTCCCATGCTAAATGCTCCCAGGTAACCAGCAGTGACCTTGCGAAGGTCTACAGCAAACATCTTTGCTAGCTCTTCTTCTGGCTCGTAAAAATCAAGTTCGAGCGGTTCACGCTCAACCAACTTCTCTATTTTAGACATACGCTTCTCGCGACCTTCCAAAGCTCGAGCCGAAGCAGAAAACTTCTTGGCGGCACGTTCTTTCTTAAAGTGATCTACAAGCTTGTCATGATCACGCCTTTTCTTATCCCAAACGCGGGTCACCCAATCTATTTTTTGAGCCTTTGATTCTGTCAGACGAGTACGCTCCTCTTCCTGGAGACGATACTGTTCATTGTGACTGCGACGAGCATGCTCTTTGACTTCCTCGAACTGACTCCAGTTTCCTGTGAAAATCTGTGTGTCTCGACGATACCAATCAATCTCTATCACTTTGGTCACTACCGCATCCAAAAAACGACGGTCATGCGATGCAATAAGACAGGTGGTCTTCTTGTTTTGTTTTAGCCAGTTTTCTAAGAAAAGAAGCGCTGGCATATCGAGATTGTTGGTCGGCTCATCAAGAAGGAGCATATCCACACCACGAAGAAGTACTCCGGCCAAAGCAATCTTGCGACGCTCGCCACCAGAAAGTGTGAGGATAGAGCGTGTCTTATCAATCTCCTTGATACGAAGGCCGGTAATCACACGTTGCATGCGACGCTCAAATTCATATCCACCAAGGCGTTCAAATTCTGTCATCAAGACATCATACTCCTCTTGCACTTCTGGTTCATCTAGACGCACCTTGAGCGCTTCAAGCTGCTCTTCAATCTCAGCCAGTCCGGCCATATGCCGTAGGTACTCGTTGATATTCATATCATCCTCTGCTACCGCTTCTTGTGGAAGATAGCCCATAAGGACACGGTTTGGTTTGGTGATAGAACCTTGATCAGCGGATTCAATACCAGATACTATCCGCAAAAGCGTAGACTTACCCACTCCGTTGAGACCCACCAAGGCGGCTTTTTGTCCTTCGCCAAGCGAAAAAGAAGCCTTATTTAAGACTCTCTGACCCCCCACCATTTTGCGAATATTTTTAACGGTAAGCATTTTCTGGAAACCTTTATAATTGAATGACTAGTATGCCAGAAAATACCAAAAGAATCAAGGGTTTTACTTTTTTTATCTTCCCCCTGTTTAAAATCTATACTTTCTGTGTAAGTTCTTCTTCTGCAAGACGAATCACGCGTCGAGCATTTTCAAAGGTTACTTTCTTGACCGCTTCTTCAAACGGCAGCCAGACATACCCTATATGTTCGTGTGAGAGTTTTACTTCCGTGGTCTTGGTTTCGGCTGGGTAGAAGTGCACTTGTTTAAAGATATAGATACCGCGACCTTCTTCTTCACGACGAATTTTCTCATTACCTTTGGCCACATAGTAATAACGAATGCTGACACGCGATGCAAGTACTGTCAGATCATTTATTCCTGTCTCTTCTTCGGTTTCGCGTCTCAGTGTTTGTTCTTCGGTTTCGCCGAGCTCCACATGTCCCTTAGCAAAATCATAGTGTCCGCTTGGATACTGAAGCAAAAGATAAAGACGACCCTCAGGTGTTTCTCGATAAATAGCACTCCCAACAGAGACCTCCCACTCTACTGGTAGGCCACACATTTTTAATAATAAATACAATGGTTTAAAAACGGGTAACTTCATAAAATTGTGCACATGAATATAGTGTAGGATAGCATTGTCTCTGATATAAAAAAAGGTTCCCAGTGTGCGCTGCACACCGGAAACCCAATCTTCAAAACAGCTACCCCGGTTTACTTCCCCTGGCGCGAAGCCCGAGCGAGCAACTTGCGCTGCTTCGCGGAAAGACCGTCAAGGCCAGCGGTGCGAGCACGCTCTTTGACACGCTCTACACGACCGTCTCCTGCCTTCTTGAGGTGTCGCGCCTTACTGGCTGCTTGGCCACGACCATTACACTTCTTCTTCATTCTTGCATCCCCCCTTGTCTTAGTCCCAGTTTCGCGGATTGACAGCCTCTCGCAAGCGAGCGATATCGCTCTCAGCAATCCTCCCACAAAGAGAGTTGTGCTGAAGTGCTTCTCTGAGATCCTCTTCGAAGCGTATGCCCATGCCCTGAAGGACGCCAGGCAAATCTTCATGATCCACGATTTCGTGAATCGGTCGATTAGATGACATTGCACTTCTCCCTATTCGAGCCATTCTCCTGTTTCCTGATGAACCGCTTCACTAACCCCGGTTATATCGACACTATTCAGTCCGATAGTCCTCAGGCCAGTACGGCCCTCATCCAGAATAGCCTGGGCTGTTCCGAGACCGTTGTCGATAAGTCGCCTTTCGACATCAGTCGGCAAATTGAGGTCATTAACCATGATCTTGCTCGCGCCACCGCACATATATGTTACCTTTCGCTTCGTTGTTAAAAAGACGTGAACTTTTTATACCATACAAAAGAAACCCTGTAAAGGGCTTCTATCTGAATTTCCGCCCACCCTTACGTATTCACTATTCTTTACGAAGAGCCTCCATCGGCGAAAGCTTGGCAGCCCGATACGCCGGAGCCAGTCCAAATATCACCCCCACAAGTAATGAAAAACCTGCACCAAGAAGAAGAGATTTCCAAGAAAACGCCAAACTAAATGCGAAGCCCAAAGCCTCAAATACAGCGCCAAGTGCAAAAGTCACTGCTACCCCAAGTATAATCCCTATTAATCCACCAAAAAGCGTGATGATGAGTGCCTCCAGAAGAAACTGTATAAGCACCATTTGCGACGTGGCGCCCAAAGCCTTACGCAAACCTATTTCACTGGTACGTTCTGCTACCGATACATACATAACGTTCATGATACCCACTCCGCCCACAACCAAAGTAATCGAGGTCAAAGCAAGGAGTAAGATAGTCAATGAACCCAAGACATCATTGAGGGTTTCTTGGACCTGTTTGGTAGATGTAACAGAGAAGTCATCTTTGTCGGGATTGGTGATGTCATGACGCTTACGGAGCAATCCTACGATATCTGCGACTGTTTGTTCTTCCTCTGATATATCTTCTACCTGCACAGAAATCATTTGCACATAATCCACTCCAAGTATTTTTTTCTGGAGTGTCTCTACTGGTACATACGCCAAGCTATCGAGATCAAAAAACCCAGCTGATCCTCGGCTCTCAAGCACGCCTACCACTCGATACTTTTCTCCTCGCATAGTGATACTTTCTCCAATAGCATCACCCGTACCAAAAAAAGTTTCTTTCACTCCCGCTCCAAGCACGACTACTCGAGCGCCATTGCCTGCTTCATCTTCAGAATAAAATCTTCCCTCCTCTACTACTATTTTTTCATCAACCAAAGGCACTTCATGACTGGCCCCAAACAAGAGAATACGCTTGCCGATTGAGCCGTGAGTGGCCCTTTCCTGTCCGATGGTGCCAGCATAGGCCGAGGTGATATTGGGGAGCTTCTTGACCGCATCCTTATCATCTACTATCAAAGTAGTAATCTGGGTACCCTGGCCTCGTGAAGAAGCGTTGTCCGATGACATGGCCCCTGTACTTGGAACTTTGACTTCTATCTGTATCACATTGCCACCAAATGACTCCACTTGTCCCAACACAAAGCTCTTCACTCCCTCACCAAGAGTCATCACTACCACCACAGAAAATACTCCGATTACCACACCCAAAAGCGCTAAGACTGTCCGGACCTTATGCGATACAATCGTATGAATGGCAAAGCGTAATGCTAAAAGAATTCTTTTCATATTATTCGTTTCTTAAGGCTTCCATAGCACTTACTCGCGATGCTTTGATGGCTGGATACACACCAAAGACAAGACCGATCACAAATGACACGCCCAGACCGAGGAATATCGATGCTAGCGGCACCAAAAATTCCCATTCATAGCCAAGCTTCACTATGACTATACTCGCGACATATGTCAGTCCGACTCCAAAGATAATTCCCAGTATTCCTCCGCACAGAGTAATAAACACTGATTCAATCAAAAACTGCATGATAATATGGTGCGGCCGTGCCCCTACTGCTTTACGAAGGCCAATTTCACGCACGCGTTGCGATACAGAGATAAGCATGGAATTCATAATGCCTACACCCCCTACCAAAAGCGAAAGCGACGCGATAGCAATCAAAAAGTATTTCAAGATATTGGTAATAGAAGTCAGGATGCCCAAAGCGGCAGCTGTACTTCGGACTGAAAAATCATTTTCTTCACCGTCCTCAAGATCATGCTCCTGCCGTAAAAGTGCCTCTACATCTGAACGACTACGCTCAATATTGGCCACATCATCTACCTTAGCCCGTGCAAAGTTGAGATAATTAATGCCAAGAAGAAGCTTCTGAGCAGTCACGAGAGGTACGTATACAAGTGTATCTGGATTTGAAAAGGCCGTTGAGCCTCTCTCTGACAAAACTCCTACCACCTGAAACAGCAAGTCATTAAGCTTCATCGTTTGTCCTACAGCATCGCCGTTGGGAAAAAACTCTTTTGCTCGAGTAGCGCCCAGTACAATCACACGAGAAAGATCTGTCTCTTCTTCTGCTAGAAAAAATCTTCCTGCTTCTAAGTCAAGACTCTCTACTGCTATCATGTCTGGCGAAACGCCCTGATAGCTCACTTCGTAACTCTCACGCTTAGATTCAAGCGTAGCGCTACCAGAAACATACCCAGACACTACCTTCAGATGTGGTGCATAGCGTCTTTCACGCAGCTTTTCCAGATCGCTATTTGTAAAGGTAGTTGTCACAATTCCAAAAGCCGAAGCCGGCGGACCATCTTCCTGCGAAGCGCCTGGCAGCACAGCAATCAAATCTGACCCTACCTTTTTGACCTGCGACAACACCAAGCCCTGTGCGCTCGCACCAATACCCATTACCATTATCACAGCGGCTACACCGATAATAATTCCTAGTACCGTCAAAAAAAACCGAAGCTTAGCGGTAAGCAAAGAATTATACGCAATACGAAGAGGGCCGGTAATTTTCATTTGTACTACTTCTTGTAAAAAATTTACTTTATCAAATCTGTAGCATCGAGAGCATTACGCCGAGCACTTACCTTTTCATCACTCACAAGAGCACCGTCAAGCATGCGAAGGATACGAGATGCGTGCTCAGCGGTAGCTGTTTCGTGTGTAACAAGAACGATAGTTTTTCCCTCATTGTTGAGTCTCTGAAGAATTTTCATCACTTGGAGCCCAGACTTTGAATCCAAGTTTCCTGTCGGCTCATCAGCAAAAATAATATCTGGATTATTGACGAGGGCTCTCGCGATAGCTACACGCTGCTTCTCACCGCCAGAAAGCTGATTAGAGAAATACTGAGCTCGATGATCCATGCTCACCGCCAAAAGCGCTGCATCTACTCGAGTCTTAGCATCACCTGGTAGCTTACTTGCATACAAAAGCGGTAATTCTACATTTTCAAAGACACTGGTGCGTGGGAGGAGATTAAACGACTGAAAGACAAAACCTATGCGTTCATTGCGAAGAAGAGCGAGCTCATCATCGGTAAGCGTAGTTACATCCTCACCAGCCAAGACATACTGCCCACTGGTGGCACGATCCAAAAGACCAAGAATCTGCATCAGAGTAGACTTACCCGATCCAGATGGTCCCATAATAGCCACAAATTCCCCTGGCTCTATGACAAAACTAGCCTCTTTGAGAGCCTCTGTTCGCACACCATCACTCTCGTATGTTTTGGTCAGATTTTTAATCTCTAGGAGTGCCATAATTATTGCACTTGAAAGTACCCCTTATACCAATTCACAAAGTTTGCAATACCTTTTTCAATCTGAGTAGTTGGGGCCCAACCAAGCTTACGAAGCTTTTCTATATCAGCTACTGTACTTGGCACATCTCCTGGCTGTATCGGCATCAACTTGCGCTTGGCTTTTTTGCCAAGATTTTCCTCTATCACTTCGATAAAACGAAGAAGCGTCTCCTCGCGGTCACCACCGATATTGACTACATCGTAAGGAAGATTGGCATCAAGCGTAGTGAGGATACCTGCTACGATATCATCGACATAGGTAAAATTGCGGCTCATTTTCCCTCGATTGAAAACTTCAATGGTGTTACCTTCAAGAATACTCTTGGTAAACAAAAAGAGTGCCATATCTGGCCGTCCCCACGGACCATAGACAGTAAAGAAACGTAGCCCGGTAGTTGGCAGTTTGTAGATATGACTATAGACATGAGCGATAAGCTCTGTTGCCTTCTTGGTAGCAGCGTATGGTGAGATAGGCGTATCTACCGGGTCGCTTTCAGAAAATGGCAACTTAGTGTTATTACCATAAACAGATGATGACGAAGCATACACAAAGTTTTTTACTTTGTATTTCACAGCCATATCAAGAAGTAGTGTGGTAGCGACAATATTGACATCTACGTAGAGGCCCGGGTCACGGAGTGAATTACGTACCCCTGCCATAGCAGCAAGATGTACTACTTTATCAATCTTTTCTTTTTTAAAAATTTTGTCCAAAAGTTTTGCATCACGAATATCACCACGATACAATGTGTACCCATTTGAAAGCTTTGTTGATTTCTTGTAACCCTTAAGAAGTACTTTGATTCTGTCTTCTTTGATCTTCGGATCGTAGTAGTCGTTGAAATTATCAATCATCACCACTCTATCACCGCGATCAATCAAGGCCTTCGTAGTGGCACTTCCAATAAAACCAGCACCTCCAGTTACTAAGACTGTCTGTGTCTTTTTTGCCATAAACGTCTGTGAATCTATGAGCAGGTACGTTTATGAGCACCCGCCAAAGTTCAATTATTAATATCTTACAATATTGCCTACGAGCCGAAGGCGTCACCCGTGAAATTCTTTATCTTCCCAGAAAAAGTTTTCTTCGGAACGGCAGCGGGCACTTTCGTATACCAATCTATTATGCTCTATTTTAAGCAAAAAGTCACCCCACTATGCTATTGACAAAACAGTAAAATAAGAGTATAATGAACAGTTAGTATCAAATCGCACATTTACAACTTAACCAGGAGAGATCTCATGCTTACCAATATTCTATTCCACCATCCCTTTGGACCCATGATGCTCGTTTTCATCATCGGCGTCAGCATACTAGTGTCGATGTTTGGAGGTGGCAAATGGTACGTAGGTATCATTACCGGCTTCATTGTTTTTACCGCCATTACAGCCAGTATGCGTCCGCCAGCCAATGCCACGCCGCTCAGCGATGCTGAGATCGAGGCGCTCTTCCAAGACCAATTTCTCGGCGGGCCTCACCTTCGCAAGCGCTTCTTTTGCGACGAGAACACCACCATCGGCTTCACTGCTGATATTCCTGAGCGCTACTTGCTCCTCGCCAAGGGCCGTGAACGTCCTATCTATGACTCACAAGAAAAAGCACGAAACTGCTACCAGCAGAATCGTCAAATTCTCTAATCCACAGGAGACTGACTATGTCGAAGTACTACGTGAAAAACGTGCGTACCGAACAATATCTGAAGCGCAACCCCGGCAACCGTCACAACCCGGTTGTCTGGACCCGTGACAAGGAAGAGGCTGCTTTCACGAATCGGTGGATTGAAACAGATAACCTCCGCCTACTTTTGCCGATGCAGGTGCAAGACAGTGGCAACGTCGTGATCGTCGATGAAGACGACGTCGAAGTTACTGCTAACATGGCTCAGATGCGCAAGAACTTCCACTCACGCTCTACGCGACCCGATCCGGTGTAGCAACCGATCTCCTTTGCCTGAACTCAGGCCAAAACACGACCCCTTGGAACAGCTGTTCCTCGGGGTCTGTTTTTATTTCAAAAAATGTATCATTAAGAATTTTCTCAGTATTTTTTAGAGGGGTTCTTTTTTCTTAAAAGCTCGGTCTATTATCCTTGATAATAGTTTTAAGAGAAAAGTAGAGCGAAGAATTTCGCAGGAAAATTCGAGCGTCCCGAAGAAAAATTACTGAGAAAAATTCTTATACTTATTCAGACTCAATAGCATTTTGCAAAAACGCGTAGTATTCAGGTGATGAAGCATTCTTGGTAGTGTAGTGCGTGAGGGCTGTTTCGAGTGCTTTTTCTCGCATACTCTTACGCAGGTCTGTATCTACTATAAGCAACTTCAATTTCTCATACCATTCATCCTCCGTAGCTGCCACAAACCCATCTACTCCATCAGTAATAGCTCCCCTATATGTCTCATTGGCCACGGCCACTGTCGGCACACCTAGGAGCCCGGCCTCAAAAAACTTCAGCTCACTCTTGGCTTCACAGAAGTCATTGTTCATCTCGAGTGGTGCTACATTGATATCCTGACTTGCTACCGTGGCGAAGTATTCCTTGCGGGGCGCAAACGGTACGCGAATAATCTGGCTCTCATACTGGTTGAGCGCATCCTCCATATCAAGCGGTCCCGCCAGTACGAGACGCGCCTCTGGAAACTCAGAAAGGATACGAGTGAGTGCACCAGTTATGGTAGCAAAGTCTTTGTTGTGACTTGGCGTACCCGAAAGATACGAAATCCGCACCTCTACTCGAGGACCGTCCTCGAGTGTTTTTTGACGAATTTCTTCGGCCCAAGCCACATCTTCTTCGCACATTTTATTGGTCACGAGAAAGACTTTCTTGCCTCGCTCTTCGAGTTTGTGCTTGAGGAAGGTAGTTGACGTAGTAGCGTACTCCACATACGGGTCAGTCAGGATTTCTCCACCCACTCCATTCTCATAGAGCTTCTTCTCGAGACTATTCATCTTGGTGTAGTAATCCATGAGATGAAGGTACTTAGGGTCATAGACCAGGTCATCAGTCTCAAAGATAATCACGCGATTCAATTCCTTGGCACGAGCGATATAGCGAGCCACACTCTCGGTAAAGACTACTCGATGAAAGACAATCACCCTGAAACGCTCTACCGTCTCACCGAAAAAAGGGCTATCTTGCACGGTATAGCTCGCCCGAAAACCATGAAGATTAAGCTCCTCTGCTACATGCTTGGTACGGTAGCGAGCACTATCCCCTACTCCGCCAGAAACCAGGAGAATGTCTCCCTCCGGCACACGCTCTGTAAATGAACCCAAGGCCGAAAGAATCCGCCTCCCGCCAGACTTAAGCCCATCCCGCTTAAGCACACTCCACGCCTTCCCAATTTTAATAAGCAAAAGCTTCATGCTAATTTTTGTTTAAGATAGTTTGATACAAACCCTCAGCGAGCTCTGCCGTATGCTCCCAGCTAAACGCCTCTGCCCGCTCACGACAAATCCGTCCGCGACTCACTCGAAGCTCTTGTGATTCTATGAGCTCGCTAATAGCAAGAGCTAGACTTTCGGCTGTTGCCTCTTTGGCATACGTACCACCATCGGCCAGATACTCACGATTATTCTCGGTATCAAACACCGCTACTGGTAAACCGGCGCCCATATACTGAAGCGTCTTGCCGCTGGCTTGCCTTACCGATGCATCCTTGGGGTCTACTCCGATATCACTCATGCGGAGCACCTTTGGTAAATCATAGTATGGAAGGGGTGAGACAATAGTCACGCGTTTCTTAAATACCTCTGTGCTGGTATAGTCCGTAATCTGATCAACTGGAAACCCAGCTACCACAAAATGAACCTCAGTATACTTAGTAGCTAAAAGCGGAATGGCCTCCAAGAAAAGTTTAATTCCCTTGTTGGGTATCAAGGCTCCAGTATAGGTGACTACCACCTTGTCTTCTGGTACAGTATAGGTCTCACGAAGTACCTCGCGACTTGGTAAACCTTCAAACATCCGAAGACGTGTTCCATCAGGGAGTACAGTCACTTCACCTTCTTTACGGATAGCGCTAATTTCCAGAGCATTATCCCAAGAACTGGCCACAGCCACATCACCCATATTATCTATCCATACTTCTACAGCACGAAAAAGCTTTTGCAAGAGTGACTGTTTGAGGTAGGCATGCGACACCATCTCCTTGGTTAAGCTCCCATGAAAATCTGCCACCAATTTAATCTTTCGCCAAAAAAGCATCTTTTGGACTATCCATCCGATAAGCACTCCTTCATGTAGATGAGCATGAATCACCTCTGGCCGCTTGGTACGCGCCAAGAAAAAAACTTTTTTAATCAACAGCAAATCAAGAATAATTTTTTGCCAGTCCGGGCCCGCCTCGAGCTTTTTGTACCAAAATAACCACCGGCGAATACGACGCACATCTATCTTTGAGTGCAGGTCTTCTGGCAACTCCTTGCCAATATGATACGTAGCAAGGGTTATTTCATGCCCCCTGCCCTCTAAAGCATACGCCTCCTCCAAAATACGGATATGTGTACCACGATCAGAAAAAAACGGTGTTGGCGCAATAACAAGAATTTTCATACCTAAATATCTTCTCTACGAATCAAAATCTGTCCACCTTCCTTGACCTCTCCAGCAATAAACGCTCTCGCTACGCGGTCCTCTATAGTATCACTCAAGAAGCGATTTATCGAGCGTGCTCCAAAAGTCGGATCGTACCCCTTCTCTACAAGCATCTCAGACACACCCTCTTCAAATTCCAATGTAATATTTTTTTCTTCCTTGAGTCGAAGAGCTAAACCACGAAGCTTTATCTCTACCACCTCTACCAGCTCTCCTTGCACTAAAGGTAAGAAAAATACTACACCATCAAAACGATTGAGAAACTCGAGGCGATACACGCCCGTCTCCGCGAGATTATCTACGATGCGTTTTTCGATATCGCTCTGCTCTACCCCTTCAGCCCGAAGTTGCTTCTGCAAGACCGCTCCGGCATTAGAAGTAGCGATGATAATACAGTTACGAAAGTTGATCTTCTGACCATAGCCATCAGTCACAAAGCCTTCATCCAAAATCTGCAAAAACAAATCGAGTGCTTTTGGATAGGCTTTTTCAAGCTCATCGAGGAGAAGGATACTATAAGGAGACTCAGTCACAGCTGATGTAAGTGCTCCAAACATACCTTTAGAAGAAGAACCAATCAGACGATCCACTGCTTCATCTGTCTGAAACTCACTCATATCGAGACGAATCATCTTTTCTTCGCTACCAAAATATGAGAACGCTAACGCTTTGGCAGTCTCCGTCTTACCTACTCCAGTTGGTCCCAAAAAGAGAAAACTTCCAATCGGACGTTTAGTATCGCCAAAACCAGCTCGAGACTTACGCAAAGCTTCTGCAATCTGCTTGATAGCTTCATCTTGACCAATGATACGTTCATGCAAAAGCGTCTCGAGTTCTAAGAGCTTTTCTTTTTCTTCTTCTTTGATTTCTCCACGAGGAATACCCGTTTTCTCTGTCAGATATTCATCCACTTCTACCTCGGTAATAAGATGCGTCCCTTTACCCACAGACCAACCCAAGATAGCTTCTGTAAGATTGATTGCACGCTCAGGAAAAGGCGTCTCCCAGTGAAGTGACTCTGCATTCTTGATAATTCCCCGAAGCGCTTTCAAGGTAAACATCCCCTCTCTCTTTTCCCGTTCATGAAAATCTGTGAGCAGAATCAAAAGTGTTTCTTCTTCAGTTGGCTCAGGCACCGTAAGTACTTCAAGTAAACCCAAGACATTGGCACTCTCTTTTTCCAAAAGAAGCTTTCCGGCATTATCGGTCAGTCCAATCACTCGGAAATTTGGATATGCCAAAAATTCTTCTACTATACCTCGGAAGTTACGCCCCTTATTATCGGGCAAAAGTGGTCGCTCAAAATGAGGTATCACCAAAATACAATTTCCAGCCAAGGTTGCCTCTGTAAACAACTGTCTCAAAGCATCTTCAGCCTCAGCGCCCCCAGCATCTGCGTCACCTATTACCCTTGCTGCATCAAAAATCAGTACTCGCATATCGTCAAAGAGCGTACCGTAGAGACTATTTTCACGAATAAGTCGCGCAATATAGTGCACGAGAGATTGCTTACCTATACCCTCATCTCCAACCAAAAGCACTGAGTTTTGACTCGGTCGTTCCAACGCTTCCAAAGTACTTTTGAGTGTCCCTTCTTTACCAATCAAATCTGCCTGACCATAGGTAGAGTAATCACCCATAGAAAGATCATTGGAGTAACGATCCAAGTGAACAGTGTACCCATACTTCCAACTCTTACCAAGACGCGACTGTCTCTTGAGATTCTCCCAACTCCAAAATTCCCTCTTGGACTGAGCTTTTTCCATGAAGTGCTTTTCTATAGCTACTGCGGTGGTGTAATCATCTATTTCCAGACTCTTGGCCCGGAGCGATTCCTGAAACTCCGCTCCTGAGACCATAGCGATAGCTCGATGCTCATCTGAGGTAAACCCTAGACGGAGCAAGATAGCTGACAATAACGGCGAGACTCTCACTATCTCCCAATCAGCACTTTCGAGCACTATCTTATGCCGATGACTATACCCATACAAAGCGAGTGTCAATCCAACTACTGTCAACAAAAGAAATGGCCCAAACCAAAGTACCTCTCCCGTCAAAAAGAGAGCTGCTGTCAAAAAGAGTAATCCTGGAGCTGCCAAAAAAGCACCTACCATGATCCCTCCCAAGACAAAACTCCCCACATACGCCACACAGACAAGTATAATTGTGAGGATACGAACAATCATCCCCATAAAACGAGACATCAGGTTGAGCATGAATCTCTCTAGAGCCAACCCCGGACGAAAACCCACCCATGTCCGTGGACTACTATCGCGATGCCAAGGCGCTACCAAAGTCTGAAGTAAATCAAAAGCATTACCCCGAAGCCAAACCGCTCGCACAAAATTAAACCAAACCACAAAAGCGCCCTTTAACCCAAGGGTGTAGTACCAAAGAAAAAAAGAGTGATTCATGTGTATCTGTTTTTGTGGTTAACTCTCTTTATTCTAAGCCCAAAACAATCCCCTGGCAAACCCTCATAAGAGTTGTTTACTCTCCCAAAAAAAGGTATACTGGGGCTATATTTTTACCTCCATATAGTAATCATTTCTACCCAGTATCCCTCTATGCATTTATCTTCTCTCCCTACCAAAGAAAGTTCTCTTTTTACCCTGTTTACTCTTTCAATCCTTTCTCTGAGTTGGCTCTTCTTTATCTTGGCCCTTTTTAACTTTTTTGTTTTCCCGGTAATCTTTATTGGGACTCTTTTCCTTGGTCTGACTGCTTTGTTTTTTCTCGGGCGCCTCCTTGTGCACGCTCCTCGCTCTACGGTCTTTACCGTATGCCTTCTTCTACTTATTACTCTCGGCAACCTCCTTTTTACCACACCCACCCTCTTAAGTGGGCGTGATCAGGGAGCTATAAGCGAAGCCGCTATCCGCCTCTCTGAAAGCACCACCCTTACCTACCGTACCCCCGCTACTGAAACTTTTTTTGCAATCTATGGACCAGGTAAGGCTCTCAACTTTCCTGGTTTTTCCTACACCGCCAACGGTGATGTCATCACTCAGTTTCCTCTCGTCTATACGAGCTTCCTCGCTTCATTTCATAGTCTGTTTGGAATCGCTGGACTTACTATCGCCAACGGCCTCTTACTTTTCTTTTTTCTTTTCACTCTTTTTGAGCTTCTCAAGCTCTTTGTGAGACCATTTTATGCATCGCTTGGGAGCCTTCTTGCAGGCCTCTCCTTTCTTCCTCTCTGGTTTTCTCAATTTACCCTAACAGAAAACCTTGCTGTCTTTCTCTTTACACTGATTTGCTATAGCCTTATTCGCTTTCTTGCTGAACCAAAATTTACCCATTATGCATCTCTTTTTCTTGCAAGCAGCTTACTTATGTTTACTCGCATTGAAGGTTACGTCTTCTTTGCGCTTATTTTTCTCTTTCTTCTCACAAAACAGCCTGCCCGCAAACTTTTTGCTACCTATCGTCTAAAAACACTTGTTATTCCTGGGGTTTTTCTTCTTTTTATTTTTCTTCGTAATTTCTTTATCAATCTCCCGTATTACAAAACCATTGGTCACGCCCTTGAAAAGTTTCTTGCTGGTTTTGGAAGCAGTATCTTAAGTAGCGACAATGGCTCTACTCTTTCTGGTCAATTTCCAGTGGGTGGTGTGCTCATTCTCTATGGTGTCCTCCCGCTCTTTCTTTGTGGTATTTTCGGATATTTTATTCTTTGGCGTCAAAAAAACTGGCGAGCCTTTCTCCCACTCTTCGTAGCTGCTCCGACACTCCTCTACCTTTTTATGCCAAATATCACCCTTGATCACCCTTGGATGCTTCGCCGCTACTACTTCACTCTCTACCCGCTGTTTATTTTCAGTACTGTCGTTGGCTTTAGTGCTCTTTTTGGA
This sequence comes from uncultured Bdellovibrionales bacterium, assembly GCA_964385005.1. Lineage (GTDB taxonomy): Bacteria > Patescibacteriota > Minisyncoccia > Moranbacterales > UBA1568 > UBA1568. The sequence continues at coordinate 31,243 of CAYLMF010000002.1, forward strand.
AAAGCACGCCAAGCACATATCTATTTTACTTTTTTGGTTCTTATTCTTATTGGCTTTTCTCTCCCAGCTCACTTCAGTCTCAATAGTGCGCGTGAAGACAAAACCCTTCTCCCTCAAATAGAGAAGTTTTCCCAAGGCTTTTCCGCAAATAGCCTTATCCTCATTGACCGCAATGCTACGGGCAGTGGCTATGCCCTACCCACCGCTCCTCTTAACCTCTTTTACCAACGTCAAGCAGTTTACTTCTTTAATCCAGAAGACATCACTCAAATTGACTTTAAGCGTTTTGATCAAGTCTATCTTGTAGCGCCTGAGAATGAACTCCCTCGCTATATTGAAAAATTTGGCGAACGCATGATCTACCAAGGAAGCTACACCTTTACTCGTGATGGACTGACTGAACGTTCTCTTATTGATAATAACGACTTCACTTTCCCGCAAAAAAAACACTTTGAAACCAAAGATTTGATTTTTCAGATTTACTAATACTATGCCCTTTGTTGTTCTACCAGAGAATCTTATTCTTCGCTATCGTGTTGCCCAAGGCATACTCTACACGAGTCTACTCTTGCTTTTTAGCTTCCTTATTTTTCGTTCTCTTTTTCCTATCATCACGCACTCTTTTGACTTTGAAAATCCCACATCAAGTAAGCATGACCTCCTTGTTCCCAAGGATACTCACGGCTCATTAATCGCCAACGGCAAACTCCCTAAAGGAGAAAGTCTCATCTTTCATGATGGTACTTCTGGTCTTTACCAAAAGGCTATCCTCGGACTCTCCTTAGAAGAAAAAGAATCCCTACCAGAATCAATCGCTATTACCCTTCGTCATGGCTACGCTGCTACTTGGCTACCCGAAGGTGCGGCCGTCCAGGATTTTCCCACTGAAAAAATATATGTCTCTGAAGGTGACTATTATGCCCTACGCAACAATGAACTCTTGCGCTTTGTCAGTCGTGAAGCTTTTCTTTCACGCTACCCAGAGTCATACGCTGAGGCCGTTTCTCCAGATTTTCTTACAACCTTCACAAAAAATGATACGCTTATAGGCTATCGTCCAGGATTACTCGTAGAGTACGCCGACGGTGTATTCCTTATCGTCAACGAAACAGATATGCGTCCTATTGGTAGCGCGCGTATTTTTGCCAATATTGGTTATCGCTTTGAAGATGTAAAAAAGGTTAACGCAGAAGAGCTTGGTATTTATAAGCGTGGTAAAATATTTCTTTCAGGTGATATCCACCCCAATGGCACAGTCTTTCTCGATACCGATAATCAAACCTACTACATTGTACAAGACGATACCTTTCGCAAACTCCTGCCGGGCGCCTATCTTGACTTTCTTCTTACTCAAGGAGCACCTATCACCTTTTCACAAACAACTAATGACATGACTGTCTCCTGCACTCCTACAAAGAGCATTTTTGGTCACAAGGTCTCCTGTGAAGCAGATCTTACCCCTATCTATGATCTCGTCGGAAGTGACTATGAAATGCGTATTGGCAATAGTGGTGAGGACACGGAGTTCACATACTATGAAGCTCAATTCTACACCGCTATCAATCGACAGAACTTTAATTTCATCCTCTCTCAAGTCAAAGAAAACTTCCTTGCTCGTTTTGGTCGCTACGTACAATAATACTCTATGAAAAACTGGTTTCATCAACTCCTTACCACGCTTAAAAAAGAAGACTCTTTTGTGAAGAGCTCTACCTTTGCTTTTCTCTTTTCGCTCTGCTGTGAGCTCCTCTTGGTGCTGTATCTTTTCTTCTTTTTCCTCTGGACGGCTGAAATTATTTTGCCTGGCTTTATCTCACTCCGCATCAATCTTGCTCCTTACTTTGCTACGCTCCTTGGTTTCACTTTTGGACTCATGTATCTTGGTGAGCGAGCACACTATGAATTTCCGAGGACTTTCTCGCTCGAAAAACCCCTCCTTATACTGGCTATCCTCTGGAGCACTGGCATTGTAGGTCTTTCTCTTATTAAGTTTCCTTGGTGGGCTATTATCACTCTTCTTATAACCTTTCTTGTGGTTATCTTTTACTTCTGGAAAACCCTCATTCAAGAAAACGTATAAAGTAAAAACCCGCCAGAAGGCGGGCTTTTAAGAGTTTGGCACTCTATCTAAATTATACATCTATTTTAGGATAAAGTCAAGAGTCTCTTTTGCACACTTTTCCCAAGAAAATCGTTTCAATTCTTCCCCTCCCTTAAGTATTAGCTCTTCGCGCAAGGTCTGATTTTGCCAAAGCTCACGGAGCTTTAGAGCTATATCCAACACATCTTCTCCGTTGCAGTAGAGCGCGCCTTCCCCTGCTACTTCTCGCAAGCTAGAGTTGTCTGCTGTCAGGAGTGCTACTCTACTTGCAAATGCTTCGAGGATAGGCAATCCAAAACCTTCATATAACGATGGAAAGGCCACTAAGCGAGCACCTTGATAAAGAGCCCTGAGTGTTTCAAAAGAAACTTTCCCCAAGAGAAAAATATCGTCTCGGTACATGCTCTTTTCTTGTGCCTCCAAAATATCTTGCGCAAGCCACGCCACTTCACCAGCGAGAACCAGCTTGGCTTCTGGAGATTGTTTTTTAAGTATTTCAAATGCCTCAACCAAACGCACAATATTTTTTCTTGGCTGAAGAGCGCCTACATACAACACATACTCACTCCCTATAAGTCCATACTGAGAAAGTGTTTTTACCTGTTCTTCCTCCCGTACTCGTTCCTCATAAAAAGCACCATCAAAACCATGATAAATAACTCTTATCTTCTCAGGAGAAAGAGCTGGAAAATACTCCAGCAAATCCTTTTTGGTCGATTCTGAGACAGCTACGAGCTTATCGGCTCTCCTCACTACATGTGCCAAGTGAATATCAAGTCTCATACGATCACTCCATGAAAAAGTCTCTGGGAATCTCTTCCAAGCAAGGTCGTGCACGGTAGCGATAACTTCTTGCTTTCTTGCAAGAAAAAACGGTGCAGCCTGAATAGGTAAAAAGAGTTTATCAGGAGCTTCCCAAAATATATCCCAAGCAAAGCGTGTCTGCATCCAAGCCCATGGAAAGGCAATCGTTTTTTCTTGATAGTTTGGAAAAATTTTCGGTTGAAGATCAGGATGAAAATCCTTTTGATGGTAAAGCGCAAAAAAACACTCTGGAGCGAGTCCGCCTAGTCTATTTACAAGCTCTCGTATATACACCCTTGTACCATCGATACGGCTTTGATCAAGATCGCTTACCTGTATCGCAATTTTCATATGTTTTAGGCAAAACGACTCACGAGCTCATCGAAAGCTACTTCTTCTGTTTCTCCAGTCGCACGATTTTTTACCTCCGCCTTGCCTGACTCCAAGCTACGCTTACCAAGAATTACTTGATACGGCATACCCATAAGATCAGCGTCAGCAAATTTTTCTCCTGCTCCTTTATCGCGATCATCATAAAGCACTTCGACGCCACGGGCTGTCATCTGATTGTATATTTCCAGAGCTTTTTCATTGACCCCCAAAGAGAGCAAATGCACCTGAAATGGAGCCACACTCGATGGCCATACAATACCCTTATCATCTGCCATTTTTTCTACCAACACACCCATAACTCGAGTAATACCGATACCATACGATGCGAGGTACACAGGCTGTTTATTTCCCTCTTGGTCTGTGTAAAAAATATTCATTTGCTCGGACTTTTCAGTTCCAAACTTAAAGATATTACCAACCTCGGCACTTTTTACTGGTTTCAAATTTTCTTTTTGTATACCGAGTTCTGAGACAGCATCATCCAAAACCTCTTCATTAACAGCTATTGTTTGTTCATCATTTACAAAAAGAACATCTTCACCCGCCTCGCATATTGTCTGAAACTCGTGACTAAATTTTGTAAACGCTCCGCCACTCGCAAAAGTCACAAAAGTACTTTCTCCCATACCAAAACGATCAAAACATTTTTTGTAGGCTTCAATAACTTGCTCATAATATGCATCACAGTCTGCTTCGGTTGCATGCAATGAATACATATCCTTCATTACAAATTCACGGCCACGCATGATGCCGCTTTTGGCTCGAAGCTCATTACGAAGTTTTGTCTGAAACTGATAAACACTAATCGGAAAATCCTTATAGCTTTCCGCAAACTGCTGCATCATTTCCAAGATAGCTTCTTCATGACTCCAAGCTAAGCCAATCTCTGTCTCATCTTTAAGCTTTGTCTTGAACCACACATCCACTGCTTCATCATCCCATCGGCCTGTTGTTTCCCAGGTACTTTTCTTCTGCAAACTCGTCATGATAAGCTCCTGTCCACCAATACTATTCATCTCTTCACGTACAATCTTTTTGATTTTTTCTAGAACAGTCAGTCCGAGAGGTGTATATGCATATACCCCTGCCATCACCTTGTACACAAAACCAGCTCGGATCAAAAGCTGAGCATTCTTACTGACTTCGTCTTTCGGAGCGGTTTTTCTGGTCTTGGTAAAAAGTTGTGACTGTAACATAGCGGTACTCTCTTTTAGTTGTTTGTACCCTTTATGATAGCGAAGGGCCACTCTTGTGTCAAAGAAAAAGAGCCTTAGTAAGGCTCTTTTTTGGTATTTGTTAGAACTGGACCGAAAGGGCTATTTCTTTGCCTTCTCGAATCACGAGGAGTTCTGCTTGATCGCCCTTATTGAGGGTGCTGAGCAGTGCCGGCAATGGATTATCGAGATTGATTTCCTTCTTGTTAACGGCAATGATAATATCTCCAGCTCGTATTCCCGAAGCTGCTCCAACAGAATTGGCAAGGACAGCTAGCCCTGTCTCTCCACCAGGAGAAAACACGAGGGCTCCACGATCACGATCAATGCCCTGGCTTAATGCAAAGGCCTTGGTCAGCGGCAAATAGTACACACCGAGGCTCACGCGCTTATCGAGCGTACCAGTTACTACTCGCTGGTATGAGTTTTTGACTACATTGGCAGGAATGATAAATTTCACTACGTCGTTGTTATATGGGAAAAGTCCGATAATACCCTGCATCTCTCCGTTGTATCCAATCACGGGTCCACCCACGAAATCCTTTGCGTTATCAAGATCCATTTCGAAAACACCTTCCCATCTTTCAGATGAAGAAACTGACTGTCCGCTCAAATTCAAAGTACGATTCTTGTTCTGAAGAGCTCCAATAGCAATGCGGTTCTGGTATTCTGAAAAGCTATTGCCGATAGCTACAAGACGCTTACCAGTACGAGCATCATCTGAGTTGGCAAACGCTATAGCAGGCACCGTAATACTATCTTCTAGATGAAAGTAAGCAAGGTTGGTAAGAGTATCAAAACCTTCAAAACGAGCGCTGTAGTTCTTGCCATCAAAAAGCAACACTGAATACTTTACACCTTCAGTAGCTGGCTTTTCATTGGTATAGGTTACGATAAGACCATCATTAGTCAAAAGTACTCCTGTACGGGTCTCTACCTGACGACCGCCGATAATAGGGGTCTTCTTTTTGCTGTCTGCCTGATCAAAAACAGTGACAATATTGACTACCGCTGTGGCTGGTTGAGAAATAATACTATCTACAGAATCATCTTCCCGAATAACTACCTGCTCAGTCTTATTGATAATTGTCGTGCGTTCAGTGGTTTTTTTGAAAAAAGGATGATCCGCTAATGCCTTATAACTTGCCAGTTCAGGCAAAACAAAACGCTCAAAAAAGACGCCCCCAAGACCTCCTAAAAGGAAGATACAGGCCACAAAGAGTCCTACAGTCAGAATTTTCTTGATTGGTAGAGTCATAAATTGCTAAAAGGATAATACTTACTTGTAACACATATTTCTTTTTTTGGCAAGCCCTAAACCACGATTCTCCAAGGGGTGCTATAAAGCAATACTCCTATCAAAGTAAGAAACAGTCCCATTCTTATAAGTGTCTCTTTGAGTCTCAGACTATCATCGAGAGCATGCCAGATGATATCCCAAGCAATGTAGTAGAAAATAAGCGAGATAGAGGCAGTAGTCAGATACCCAAATGGCCAAAAACTAATCACCCAAGCGAGCTCCGAAAGAGTGAGTCCCAAGAGTACGCTATAAAGCTTTATGTGAGATTTCTTTTCACTACGCGAACCGCCACCAATGAGCGTAACATAACTCACGAGGGAAGTGCCTCCAAAAAATAACACCATTAATGCCCACAATGGGAAATTGAAGTTGAGATAAAATCCGTAGATACTGGCATAAAAAAGAAACAACCCTGACAGCGCTGCCGTATGCATAAGCGCTACCGCTGTCTGATCCTTAGGGGCCTGCTTCAAACGATAGGCTCCGATGAAAGCGCTGTACACCATGAGACTCACAAGCACCACAAAGATTTGCTGTTCTACCTTACTATCAATAAACGAAAGTAGGGTTGGCGTTGTTACCGCCAAAAGAAGAGGTAAGAAGAAGTCTTTCAATCTTCCTGTTAGTCTTTTCATGGCAAGAAAAGTTACCACCGAGAGTAAGAGCATACTCCAAATGTACCACCCCCATGTTACCCCTTCTCCAAAACGTAAGATTATCTGCAACGCAAGATAGAAAATAACCGACCATAAAAAAACGACGAAGTGGAAAATCATATTCTATACAGTATTTTCATGCATGCAGACTCAGTTTATTTCTTTTCTTCAAGAATAAGCTTCACTTCTTTTGTATCACCCTTGTGCCAAACCAGAAGAGTCAGCTCATCCCCCACATTGTACTCAGCAATTATTTTTGAGAGCGTACTCTTGTCATCTATTTTTTTGCCATTGATTTCGAGAATGATATCATTTTCTACCAAGCCAGCTTTATCTCCGGGTGAACCAGGGATAACTGCGAAATCCGTGATGTTTTGACCACGTAGCACCAAAGCTCCATAGCTATATGGCAACTCAAGCTGCTTAGCTACTTGTTCATTAAGAAGAATGTGTCGCACTCCAATGTATGGTGTAGCGATACGTCCAGTGGTTTTTACCTGCTCAACGATCCGCTTGACGTCATTGATTGGAAGAGCAAAGCCAATATTCTCAGCTCCTTGAGCCACAGCCACATTGACTCCGATTACCTGACCATTGATATTAAAAAGTGGTCCGCCAGAATTACCCGGATTAATAGCAGCGTCTGTCTGAATGATATTTGTCAGACGTTCCTCCTGACCAAAGCCCGAACCAGCTGTCACGTCACGCTGAACACCAGAGACTATCCCTCGACTGACTGAATTAGCAAATTCACCGAGAGGATTGCCAATAGCGATAGCAATTTGTCCCACCTTAATAGCGTCAGAATCACCCAGTGGCAGAACTGGGAAATCAGTTCCTTCTACTTTGAGTACAGCTATATCATTGTTGGGATCCTTACCAAGGACCTTTGCTTCAAATTCCTTACCGCCATTCATCACCACTGTATAGGTGGCAGCTTCATCTGAGACAACGTGCTTATTGGTTACTACCAAACCATCTGCTGAAACAAAAAATCCCGAACCACTCCCAACTTTCTTCTTTTCTGTTAGTGGCTGACCCTCTGACTGATCCTGTTTCGGTGTGACGTTATTAAAAGGAAAGAAAAATGGAATTCCTCCAAATGCTGGAGCCTGTGTAATTTCTTTTGATATCACTATACTCACCACTCCAGGACTTCTCTTTTCTACAAGGCGTATCAAGGTATCATCTTCTACTACTGGTGTACCGTCCACCGACATTGTTTCTTCTACTACCTTAGACGAATCCTTCTCGGTAGGTGCCGAAAAATGAGATACCAATCCGAACATCAATCCACCCCCCACTAGACCAGCTAAAATAGTTTGCAAGAAAACGCCTTTACCAGCTTTTCTGTGGCACTGACACGCTTTTTTTACCGGTGTTTCCACTACTAGAACTTCCTCTGATTTTTCTTCGTTTTGATTATTGGTATTTTCTAACATACATCGGAAATCTTATAGCAACTTAAAAGAGAAAGAGTGCATCGCCTTCTGCGTTCTTGTAGAGTTCCTCTTCATACATACGCAGAGACTCACTCTTGAACTCTACACGAGCTTCATCGTGATTCCAACGATACTCAGGTGAAAGCACATAGACATGCATGGTCTTCATTTTTTCTGCTAGCCAGTCAACAAAAAGTTTTTTCTTAGTAAATACCTGCTTGAGACGATACAAATCCTTACCGTCTTCTTTCTTCATCTCCTCTACCATCACAATATGGTACCCAAGATCACTCTCTACTACAGCGCTCGGTGCACCAATCACCTGGCTAGGGATAGCTGCCTGAAGCTCAGCTGCCAAATCAGTTACCTGAAACCATCCAAGAGATCCTCCATCATTTTTGGTACTGCCTTCTGAATACTGTTTTGCTACATCATCAAACTTACCGCCTTTTTCCAATGCTTCTTTAGCTTTGTTTATTTGTTCCAAAGCTTTTTCATTGGGTTTTTCTTGTTCATCAAAAAGCGCTTGCAGTTTTTCTTCATACAACTGAGGGGTAACTATCTTTTCCTCAAATGTAGCTAGTTCCCATCCGTATAGGCGCTTCAGGTCATTTTGCACCTGATCACTCGTACCATATTCATCAAGACTGCGTCGCACACCTTCGTGAGCCGCCTCTTCGGTGACGGTAATCCCATTCTCCTCTGCAATCTTCATGAGAGCCTGATCTTCTATCATTTTATTGAGAGCCTCTTTCTGGCGCACCAGAAGGCGCTTTTTTCCCTCTTCTGTTGTAAAGTCTACGCGCAAACCAATACCCGAAAAATCTTGATTCTGATAAAACTGTTTTACAGCACGTGTGTTCTCGGTAAAATCTCCGTAGGTTATCACTCTTCCTGGAGCAATATAGACCAAGGGGTACGGTAGATGCTGACGAATAGCAGCGCCTCTTTCTCCAAACAGTTTTGGCGCAGCATATACCCAGATAAGACTGACGCATGCGAGGAGAACCACTACAATAATAGCCCCAGAAATAAACAAACGCGCCCATAGCCAAGGGTGCGTCTCTGTAGAATCCTCATTTTTTTGTACAAGTTGTTTGATTCGTTCTGTAAGCTTCATAAATTATTTTAATTTTTTGAAAAAAATAATGCCCACCATTTTTGAAAGTTCGGCTTCTCTTCTTTTGCCTGCATCAACTGATTACTTGAGTGGTCATCTGTGTTTGAGTTTTCCTGCTCCCCTTCTTCCTTGATGGCTACCACCGTTTCTTCGGGTTTCTTGAGTCCAAGCTTTTGGCGTGCTTCCTGCTCACGAAACTCACGAGTAGAAAAATAGGTGATACGTTCTTCGAGAGTCTGATTTTCTAGGGCAATATCCTTGGCTTGTCTTTCGAGGGCACTCACCTCATCGGTAATACGTTTGTGACGTTCCAACTGACCCCAAGAAACAAAACCAGCCCACGCAGTCACTCCGAGAGCGAACAAAAGAAATATTCGCATCATCCATTTTTGAGACTGCATACTCTTCTAATACAAAAAGAACGGAGCGAGCAAAAACAAAATCATAGACAAAACCACCAAGGCCGATGAGACGACCCAGAAAGCGTAGGCTTTTTTGTGCATTTTTCTAAAGCTCATATAGAGAAATTATAGCAAATATCCCTCTTTTTTGAAAGATTCCTTCTTATTTACACTATTCAGCTGTCTCCCGAGTAGCGTCAATCAGTGAGCGGAGCTCTTCGAGGTTGACTTGAGGTTTCTGACGCAAGCCACCTTTGAATTTCTTGGGAGCTACGGTGCGAGTCTGAGACAGAGCCATCGGCTTATCTTTAGGTGCATAGACATGACGCTCGCCCTTGGCTGGATACGGCTTACTGCTAGCAGGAGCTGACTTAGTCTCTGGAAGAGGATTATTTTTACGCTCAATCTCTAGACGTACCTTGGCAGTAGCACGCTGATAATCGCGAAGACAGTCCTTACAGAAAGTCGGACGATTGCCGTCTGGCTTAAAAGGCACCTGGATATCAATATCACACGTTGCACAGTTGGTATCGTACATCACTTTCTCTTCTACCTGAGGAAGCACTGTTTCCGGTTGAGCTACTTCTGCTTGAGGAGCTTCTTTCTGTATTTCTATACGCTCTTCAGGAACTACCTCTGCTGGTACAGGAGTAGCTACAGGTGAAGCAATTATTGGCTCCGTTACCTCTTCTTGGATACTCTTTTCTACTACCGGTTTTGGAGGAGCTACTGGTTCTGGTTTTTTGGCTGCCGGCTTAGGAGCTGGCTTTGGTGCTGGTTTCGGGGCTGGCTTGGGCGCTGCCACTTGAGGGGCTGGCTTTCTCACAGGAGCTTGGGTACTTTCTGGTAAGCGTTCGCTCTTGACTGGTCCTTTCTCTGCAATATTCTTATACAAAGCCTGCTTCTCTTCTTCGGTGAGAAGTCCACTCCAACGACGAATCTTATCTTCTACCTCCGCCTTGCTGCCAGCATAGCGCTCACGAGACAAGCGGATAATCTTTTCCTCATTACCAGCATCTGTGAGGGCAATCGGTGGCAAAGTAGTAGCACTAAAAGCATCTCCAGCTATACCGTCGATCATGAGCTTGAGATAGATCTGAAACTTTGGCAGGTTCACGATATCATTGGCGATAAACACTGGCTCAAATTCTTTCTCAAGAAATTCTGCGTCAGTCGCACCCACACGGAAAGAGACGATGCTACCAGCGTTACCAAATATGGCATCGCGTACCTTCTCATCGATCTGCGTGACATACTGGTTGGCCAAAATCAAGTTTAGGTGATACTTTCGAGCTTCAGACAAGATATTGGCAAAAGATTCAGTAGCAAAGTTCTGGAACTCATCGACATACAAATAGAAGTCAGCACGTGTATCTTCTGGTATATCTACACGGCCCATAGCGGCAAGCTGAATCTTGGTAATCATCATCGCTCCGAGGAGTGCGCTATTATCTTCTCCGAGGCGACCCTTGGAAAGATTGAGAATAATAATCTTTCGTTGATCCATGGCTTCACGCACATCGAAAGTAGAGTTTGGTTGACCTACAATATTACGTACAAGTGAATTCGAAAGAAACTGCCCAACCTTGTTTTGAATCGGTGAAATTACTTCTGCCAAGGTGCGCTCATTCCACTGCGTAAATTCATCCACCCAAAAGCTCTTGACGACTGGGTCAGTAATTTTCTCTACGATACGCTCGCGGTAAGACTTATCTACCAAAATACGTGTCACTCCGAGGAGCGTCGTTCCTGGCGATTCCAAAAGTCCCAAAATGGCATTACGCAGGATATACTCCAAACGCGGTCCCCATGAATCAGCCCAAATTTTCTTGAACACACCTACCAATCCAGAAGCCACCAGGTGACGAAATTCTGGATCTACTGATTCCATCACGTTAAACGCTATCGGAAAAGCCTGGTCAGCTGGGTTGAAATAGATGACGTCATTGATACGATTGCTCGGAATAGCCTTAATCAACTTCTCAGCCGTATCACCATGAGGATCAATAAAGGCAATACCATGTCCCTTCTGGATATCTTGAATAGCCAGGTTTTCCAAGAGGTTCGTTTTTCCCATACCTGTCTTACCGATCACATACATATGACGACGACGGTCATCGGTTTTGATACCAAAAGCTACATCCTGATTACGGAAGTTAGTCTTGGCAAAAAAAGTAATTTCATTTTCTGGTATGTGTGCCATGTAGAGAACTTTAAATAGGTAAATTAGTAGGAGCTCCACCACGCTTGGCAACAACACGGTTGAGCGCTGGAGCAGTCACAGACATATCTGGAATATGAAAAAGTGTCGCTAATTCTTCGGTACTCAAAAGAAAACGGACATCGTATGGCTGAGGGTCTCGGTCGACATAGCGACGAAAGATACGGCGCTGCATATAGCGCAAGCGCGACTCTGCAAAAATAAATTCAGCTGAAGTTTTGGTATCACTGTTTGGCTTAAAGCTATTGAGGTTTTGATCATTAAACTGCTTGATACCACCGATAAATCCAGAGACTCCAGTAGATTTATCATACCCCTCGCGACGCCCGACATAAACATAACGCATTTTGGTACGAAACATCATCTTACCGAGGTTTTCCTCAAGAGCCTTGATTACCTCTTTTTGGCCATGGGTGATTTTCTGTTCATCAAACTCCTTCTTCTCTTCATCGTGTCCACCACTATGGTGAAGTTCACCTCCCATAATTGCCGGAATGATATTGAGGAAAATATCTCTAATATCAGAAAAAAACTTTTCTAAAGCACTTTGTTTATGAGGAGCTTTCTTACCAATGAAGTCATCCACCGTAGCGCGTCCTGTCGAATACCAACTTTCATCTTCAAAACTTAGTAGCATTTGAAACCACATATGCTGACCCGGGCCTCCCTTACTCATGATTTCGATAATACCAGCCAGTGGGTCAAGCATCTTACCCGTCACCGACTCTTCAAAATGGCGATAGGTGCGAATAGGATACAGATCATCTTTGACCAATTCAAAGTCTGTCCCCCAAACATTCCAGTCTTTATTTGGAGCGGTGTGTGGCACGAGCTCGGTGTAGTCGGGCACCTCCACCAACTCAACGTTTGGATACTGGCCATAAAAATGTGCTTCTACTACATTGCGTGTCTTTTTGCGACAACGAATATACATATGTACCTGACCTTCGATACTGGCAATTTCTAAAGCAAAACCTTCCCCATAATTACCATCGATATATTCCTCATGAACCAAGGTACTACTCTTGATACCAGCAATACCGGCAAAAATATACTCCATCGGGAGAGGACTTGCCTCCACATCTCGTGGCGGGACAATCTCAAGAAGAATACTCGACTGCTTATCTCCAAATTTGTGCCAAACATGCGGCATCCAAAGAAGCATGAAGATGTAGTACAGAAACGGTGGCAAAACCAAAAACCAGATATAGTAAAAAATACCTGCTGTAGCAGCAAGAGATGTAAAAAAGTTAGCAAAAGCGTCAATGAGAATATTCATGGCATTGAGGTACGTTGACCTCGTTTATGTACCGAATCTTCCTTGAAAAAGTTCCAATAAAATCGCGAAACGGTTTTTTGTTATCACCTTTATAGAATACACCACTTATCGTGGTTTGCTAAGGTGTGAAAAAAACGCGCTTATTTTTTCTTGAGTGTGTACGTATTCTTGGCTACACGCTCAAAAAAAGTATTGAGATTGATAATAATAGTAGATTTCTTGACCTGACGGATAGAGAGCACTCTCTCAAGGATTTCTTCGCGAGTCAGAGGTTCCTTGGCGTCTTTGAGGATTTCACTAATCACTTCCTTTACTGTGCCCTTCTTGTATCCCCACTCTGAAAGAGCGTAGATACCACGTCCTACCAAGACAAAGCGCTTATCCTTAATCAATTCATTATGTACGGTCTGTGGATGACTCTGACGCTTTTTCTGGTGCAGGCCATGCTCATCAATCAATTTGGCAATATCACGGAAATGCAGCGGCTTACCACCAGTCTTCAACACTAGGTAGGCTTTCTCTCTTGTACCGCGAGGCTTAATATCACTCCAGGTAGCGAGACCCCAACGACCAAAGACATTTTGCTTGATGTCTTTAGAAACAATCATGAAGTTTATAAAGTGTTCATAGCTAAACTTCTTGCCATACTTCTTAGTAAATTCTTTGTAGAGCTCTTCACCGGAAAGAGTTTCCTTCATATCAGTCAAAATATTCTTAGCACCGTCTTTCATTTCTTGCCAAGCATCCAAAGAAAAATCCTTTAAGAAATAAACCTTCTCATGATCATCTGAAAGTTTCTCAGAAAGTACATTTGGTAAAGCTTCGAGGAAAGCCAAGATAGCCCCCTTTTCTTTTTTATTACCCTTTGACAAGGCTTTGACCAATTCATCAAGTACCATGATACCGTGTTTCTTAGACAAGGCTTGTTCTACGGACTTTGGAATCAATGAAAATTGCTCTTCGTGGAGAAGGGCTTTTTTGAGTTGCTCAAGTGCACTACAAATCACCTGACGGACACGTTCGCGAGTAATACTATAGTAACTTCCGATTTCCTCTAACGTCTTCGCTTTACCGCCATCCATACCAAAACGAGCCTTGACAATAGCCCGTGAACGCTCAGGTAGGCGCTCGAGAAACTTTTCGATAGTCTCTGAATACAAAGTGACGAGGTCCGAAGAAGGCGTTTCTTGGTTCTTTTTCTGGTCAGTCATAGCGTAAACAAAAAATTGATAATATGGCACATTTGATAATGACCTATATTACCGCATGAACTATGTTTTTGTCAAGGGCTCACCCCTCACCTCCCCTTTCTCATTCTTTTTCATCCATGGATACTTTCAGAATCTCAAAGAGTCTCTCTAAAAAATACTTTTAATTTTCCCTATCAACCCTCCCGTAGCAAATCGTTCTTTTCTCCTTGCCTCCTCTTGTTACATACTAAAATACCTATTATAATAAAGTTACAAAAATCAAAAACAAAAAAGTATTTTTTCTATGTCAAAAACAACCTCTGAGACAAATGAGTCTCATCTTGATTCAGATCAACAAATGCAAAAAATCCAGGCTCTGCGTGAGATGGTTTTGAGTGCCGAAAAAACTATCCAGGGTGCTAAGGCTATGCTTTTGCAATTGGAAGGTAAAAAGAAAACTGGTCGTCCCCGTAAACTCGAAGCTCATGAGGAGGCCGATGGTACTGTAGTCGAAGGAACCTTTGACGGACAAATCATGCTTGGGACAGATGGTAAGCAGTATCCCGTGCCTGCCAACTACGCCTCAAAGTCTAAACTTGTAGAAGGTGACCACCTCAAGCTAACCATCACTCAGACTGGCACCTTTCTCTACAAGCAAATTGGACCTGTAGAACGTCGTCATGCTCTCGGTATCATGACTCAAGACGAAAACGGTAACTACTACATTGTTTCTAACGGTAAACCTTTCCGTATCCTTCTCGCATCTGTCACCTATTTCAAAGCTGAACCAGGCGACGAAGTAGCAATTGTCATCCCTGCTGGCATGGAATCGCAGTGGGCCGCAATCGAAAATATCATCCAGAAAGGCGCCCACACTGATTGGAAGACAGATCACGAAAAAGCCACCGAGGCTCACAGTGTCATGAATACTTGGAAACAAGATATTGATATCGCCTCAGTAGAGACTCCCGTACAAACTCCTACACCTCAGATTTCTTTTCATGCCGAAGAGCCTGTCACATCTAGCTCAAGTTTACTCAGTGACTGGGTCAAAGATATGGAAGAAATAGAACGAGAAATAAACCAAGGTAAATAATAGTGACACAATCATATGGACGAACAAACCACGCCAGCTTCTAGCTACACTGGTGGTAAAAAAGATTATCTTCTCGGACTTGTAGCCGGTATCCTTATTGGGCTTCTCATCCTCCCTATCCTACAGAACGCCAAGCCAAGTCTTTTTGAGATGCTTAAGTTTATCATCGTTCCCTTCTTTGCCCTGGGAGTGCCCGCTGGACTTGTAGTAGCTTCGTTTATCGCTAGAAAGTTTGCCCTCGTCTGGCAACTGGCAAAATTTCTCGTCATTGGAGTCATGAATACCCTCGTAGATATCGGTGTGCTCGCGCTTATCACTATCATGGTCTCTAATTCTCTTCCATCAGAGCAGACCTGGTTTACCCTTGCGAGTCTTGTCGTGACCTACTACTCACTCTACAAAGCTATATCTTTTGTTATTGCCAATATCAATAGTTTCTTTTGGAACAAGTACTGGACTTTTGGTTCTATCAAGTCTACTGAGCCTTCACATCAGTTCTTCCAGTTCTTCCTCGTGAGCCTTATCGGTTTCGCTATCAATGTCACTATTGCCTCTCTTGCCTTTAGCACTGTGATTTCTACCGGGTCTTTTACGGTAGCGCAGGCTGGTCTTATCGGCGCTGCTCTCGGAAGCATCCTTGGTCTTGCCTGGAACTTTGTGGGATACAAATTCTTTGTTTTCAAGAAGTAAGCTAGGGTGACCCCATTAGAGTTACAGTTCTCACTCAACTAAAGCTTCCCTCTTTTTCACTCTAACGGGGCAAGCTTTTTTTGTTCCCAAAATCACGCTATACTATATCTATTACTCCCTATCCTTCAACTGTCGCTATGACTACCCTGTACCGCAAATACCGACCAAAAACCTTTGCCGATGTCGTAGGACAAACTCACGTCGTGACTACCCTGACCAATGCCCTGACTTCAGATCGTGTCGGTCAGGCATATCTGTTTACTGGACCTCGCGGTACCGGCAAGACCACTCTGGCTCGTATCTTTGCCAAAGCCATCAACTGTCTCGACCGCAAAAAGTCTGAGCCCTGTGGTAAGTGTGCTCACTGCATCCAAATGGAGGAAGGTCGCTCACTCGATATCATCGAGATAGATGCTGCTTCACATACTGGTGTCGATAACATCCGTGAACTCCGAGAAACCATCGCTCTACCACCGACACTCGGCAAGCGCAAAATCTACATCATCGATGAAGTCCACATGCTCTCTATTGGAGCCTTCAACGCCCTTCTAAAAACCCTCGAGGAACCACCATCACACGTGATGTTTATCCTCGCTACTACCGCTCTTCACAAAGTGCCGGACACTATTGTCTCTCGTTGTCAGCGCTTTGACCTGGGGCGTTTTCCGGTAGCCAGTATTATCGAAAAACTCGAACGTATCGCCAAAGAAGAAAAGATTAGTATCGAGCCAGGCGCACTCAACCAGATAGCCCTTGCCTCAGAAGGAGGTATGCGTGACGCCGAATCCCTCCTAACGCAGATCTACTCACTCGAAGTCAAAAAGATTACTGAGGATATCGTCATCGATGTTTTGGGGACCGCTAAGCATGAAACCTATGTCGAAATATTCCGTGATATCCAAAGCGGTCAACTTCTAGACGCCCTCACCCATGTACGCAAACTCGGCGACGAAGGTCGCGACTTCCGCGTCCTCGTGACTGGCTTCATGCACTTTCTTCGTGACCTCCTCCTCTTTACCACTACCTCTGAAGTACCAACTCTCCTGCGTAGCACCCTCACCAAAGAACAAGTCGCTACTTTTACCGCCCTTTCCAAAGAAATCCAAAGCCTCGAGGTCGTAAAACTTCTAGAAATTCTCGTGGTGGCCCAAAAGGAAAGCTCGCAAGCAGTCATCCCAGAGCTTCCACTTGAGATCGCTCTTGTGCGTATGATTGATGCTCTCGGAACAAAGAGCTCACCTTCTGCTACACCTCCTGCTCCAAAG
>CAYLMF010000003.1:0-1655 GCA_964385005.1 uncultured Bdellovibrionales bacterium
TCCTCGACTCAAAGAACGTGTCGGTCATCGTGTCAGCGAAGTGATTGCGGGCGGAATTTTTGGTGCTTGCTTTACTGCTCTTAGCATCTTTCTTTTTCAGTAAAAACAACTGAAAAAGGCCCCTGGAACGATTGCTCCTGGGGCCTTTTTTTGTTTTGGACTTAGCCATGCAAAGCAGGGTGTGTCCAAATGCTCTTGATAGTCCTAGGACCATCCACACGGTTCCGATAGAGCACGTCGTGGCGACGAGGCACCCTTCTGGCGCTATCCCGCCGTTTCTTAGGCCAGCGAAGCTGAACCGTGGAAAGGGCTGTGCTGATTGCCTGGTCATCTCCATCGTAGAAGGCGACGTGTTCATTGCCATCGTGCGTATCATACAGGATGATATCGCCCGGAAGCATTTCTTCCTGGGAGATTTCCTGCCAAGAAGCCGCCCTAAGAAGAGGCTCTACCTCTCGCATCCACGTGTTCCACAGCTCCACCAGACCGAAGTGCTGAAGAACAGAGAGAACGAAGTAGGCACAAGAGTAACGCCCGCCAGAGACGACATCATTTGTCCCGTCTTCCTGGATAATTGGCAGGTACGAATACGCCGCACAACCAACCATCTTACGGATGAAGTGGAGGTAGGTTGGACGCAAGTCCAAGGTACCCTCCTCGCCAATTTGCGGATCCAGAAGCATTGCCTGAAGCGCGTTGAGGCGGGAGGGTTCATGGGAGATAGACTCTTCCATGGGAAAATTCCTTTCTATACAATGTGTGAAGAACGTGGCTTCTTTCTAGCATCTAAACAAAAAAGGGTCAACCATCTGGTCAACCCTTCACACTTATTCTTTTTTCGCCAACTCCTCCTCTATCACCTGTCGTTCACTCCAAGGAATCCGCTTTTCACCTATAGCCATGCTGGTTTCTGCACCCTTACCCGTAACCAAGATGATATCCCCTTGCTCAGCTAGCTCAATAGCTTTGGCGATAGCCTCTCTCCGGTCATAGATACGGATATACTGATTGCCGCGTTTCCGTGATATACCGGCTTCAATTTCATTGATGATCTGCTCACCATCTTCGAAGTATGGATCTTCGTTGGTGAGTATCACTATATCAGCATACTCAGAGGCAATAGTCCCGAGTATAGGACGCTTACCACGATCACGATCACCGCAAGCTCCAAAGACATGGATAATCTTGGTGCCAGGAATTTTGAGTGGGCGCACTGAGGCATAAAGCTTTTCAAAGGCATCCGGTGTCACCGCATAGTCAATAATAATATCCACCCCTTCCTTTGACTCCAGGCATTCCATACGCCCAGGGATACCAGCCATTTGCTTGAGGGCACGCTTGGTGACATCAGCATCTATCTCAAGAATGCGAGCTACGCTAATAGCTGCTAAGGCATTTTCAATATTAAAAAATCCAGGGATATGAAGAGTGTATTCTTCCTGCCCTACCATGAACTCTGTGTGACTAAAATTAAGCCGTATGCTCGCTCCATACAAAGCTGCATCTTTATTCTTGGTACTATAGAAACGGACATTTTCATGCTTGACCACTGCTTCTGCAAAATATTCTGGTGCTTCCATATCTGCATTGATGACTGCGTACGTAGAGCTGAGGAAAAGTTTACGTTTAGCCTTACGGTATTCTTCCATGGTGTG
>CAYLMF010000003.1:1755-3420 GCA_964385005.1 uncultured Bdellovibrionales bacterium
GTCTTACCGTTGGTCCCGGTAATACCGATAACTCTTAGTTTTTTGGCTGGAAAACCAAAGTATACATTTGCCACTACAGCCGAGCTCAAGTGGTATATATTTTTCACCCACTGGGGTGTCATGAGAGAGATAAAGCGTTTCATAAGTAAGATTTAATCAATTGAAGAAGTTTATACATGCCGTAGCGCTTACTATCAAGAACTATGTCATATGTACCAGGAAAGAGAATTGATTCGGTTTTGGGAGCAAAGCCTTGTTTGAAGCGAGTAATCCCAGACCAGTCTTTTCCTTTGGCAGAAGATGATTGTATGGCGACACCACCAAAATCATACCGCTTGCACCCTCTTTTCTTTGCTTCCTGAATCTGCCTCCACTGGAGTAGATGTGGTGCCATCAAATTTCTACCCGTATCACCTGAGCCACCATGGAGGTAGTAGGCAGTGCCTTGATAAAAGTACACGATACTTCCTGCCAAGACTACCCCGTCCTTTTTGGCTACAAACAACTCACAAGCTCTTGCATCTAAATGTGTAAGAAAAGCTTGGTAGTACGAACGCGGATGAAAATGAATACTCTTCCGCTTAGCGGTACTCTCCATGATATCTAAGAAGGCTTCTCTCTCTTCTTTGTTGCGTGTGCTTTCCACCACTACTCCCTGCTTCTCTGCCAAGCGAATATTGTAGCGCGTCTTGGATTTCATCTCCTTCAAGAGCACATCTTCATCTGGCACAATATCCATCATCAAGATTTCTCTTGGTTGGACATCATGAAAAGATTCTACTGCCTTAGAAGCCATCCTCTCAAAAAATACTTCCTGGATTACTCTTGATTGTGGCTCCACCCGAAGAAAAGTCCAGCCCTGCTCACATGCATAGGCTTTTAGATTCTGGCACTCACCCGGCGTATACATACGCCCAGGAAAGCGCGGTACATATCCATAGGCTCCAATTCCAAGAGGAAGTTTGTTTTTGGTTCCGTAAATACCGTCGCCGATATTCCATACATTCTTTCCGCAGGCTTGCTGAAAAGCAAACCATTCTTGGGATTGAAACAATCCTCCATCAGGTATAGTTTGTGCTGATTCTTGTTCCATGTTACTTGCCAAGACTTTTGAGAGCCATTCTAATACGAGCGCCTATATCGGTAATATCTTTTGGAATCGACTTCATTGCTTCACGAGCTTGCGTCACTGAATAACCAAGAGCGGTCAGTGCCTCTATCGCCTCTTGGTCAAGACGAGCTTCTGTATGATCAGAGAGATCTCCTTCTTCTACCTTGTTTTGTAATTCAAGGATCACACGCTCTGCCATCTTCTTGCCGACTCCTGAAACACGCGTGAGGATACTCGGGTCTTTATGAACAATAGCTGTACGGATAGTCTTGGTGTCAGCAATAGAAAGAATAGAAAGAGCCACCTTGGGACCAATACCAGAGACACCTATCAAAAGTTCAAACATGACTTTTTCACCCTCTTCCAAAAATCCATACAACAAAAACGCATCCTCGCGTACATGCGTGTGAATATAAAAATGAGCCTCTTCTAAGCCAGCGAGCTTACCCACTGTGTACGTAGTTACCTGGACCCGGTAGCCTACGCCACCTACCATCACTACAACGCTATTGGCCTTGAGGCTTCTAATTTTTCCTTCTAATTCTGCAATCATA
>CAYLMF010000003.1:3520-40557 GCA_964385005.1 uncultured Bdellovibrionales bacterium
AAAATCGTTAAGGGAGCTGTCAAAAGCGTTATCAAAAAAACCCGTGAAGCAGCTAAAGCTGGCGATGCTAAAATGAGCAAAGAGCTTATGCAAAAGGCTCAAAAGGCTCTCGACAAAGCCGTTCAGAAGAATATCATCAAGAAAAATACCGCTGCTCGTAAGAAGTCTCGTCTCAATGCCCTTATCAAAAAGGCAGCAAGCAAATAAGACTCTTTTCTAAAAAATCCTCCGCTAGACTGCTGGAGGATTTTTTGTTTGTCTCTAAATTTTCCAAGCAAGCAGATCAATAGCCGTACCCTGATCTATGAGGCCTCTTTTGATATCACTATCAAATCCTCGAATAGTTGCATGAGCCCTTCTCAGTCGCTCCAAAGGAAACTCTCCCAAAACTCGTGCGAGCTTACTTGCCACAAAGGGTGAGACGCCGCTGGCCTCTGCCAACATCCTATCCTGACGAATACCCTGATCATAGGCTTCTCGTAGCATAATCAATTGACGGATTTGCCAAACGCAAAGTCCGAGAATAGGTAGGGCATCTTTTTTCCAAAGAAGGGCGTTTCGAAAAAGAAGGGCGGCTTGTTTTTGGTCACCTCGTGCAAGAACATCGAGCGCCAAAAAGGCAGTGTCTTCGAGCGCTGGCTCCAGAAGCATTTCTACCTCCGAAATACTCACCTGCCCAGTCTCTTTGTATACAAGTACTTTCTCAAGTTCGCTATACAGCTTGGCAGTATCTTTGCCAACACGTTCCATAAAAACTCTCTCCGCCTCTCTCTCAAAAGATACCCTGTTGCCGTTCTCTCCTAAAACACTCTGCACAATTTTTCTTCTTGCGTCATCACTCGGTATATCACACTGATAGAGCAGCACCTCCGGCAGAGCAAGCAGGGCCTTGGTGTACAGTTCTGTTTTTTTGAGGTTACCCTCTTCTATGATAATCCAATCAAGGGTATTTTTTTTATCAGCTATTTCTTTGAGTAGTTCCGTCCGAGCCGCCTCAATAAGCAAAGACGGCTGATTCAAAACTATACATTTTGCCTGAGAAAAAAGATCTACTTCACTGGCTTCAAAAACAGACTTTAGACGCCTCGCACTAGCATCATCTGAAAAATCAAACTCCGTAGTCTGTCCGGTGCTATTTTTACTCAAAAAAGCGCTTTTTAAAGCGCGTTTTTGTTTCAAGAGAAGGTATAAATCTGGACCAGTAACAAGAGCTATCATATATCTATTATAGCAAAAACCCACCGCTCTAGCGATGGGCTTGTGTATATACTTTTATGTCTACATGACAGGCTCCCACTTGAGGGTTTGACCTGGCTCGAGTACTTCTACCCAGATTTGACCAGGAACAAAGAGAATCTCTTCACCGTTGGCATCGTAGAACATAAGCTTACTATTGATACTACTCTTATCTTTCTTCCACTTACCCTTTACTTCCTGCCCGTTCATATAATAGTACGCGTCTCCGCTGTCCGTGCGGTCATACCATGGATCACCGAGCTGCATATTGTTGTACTGCCCTTCAATCTGCTCTGATTCAGCAATAAGCACTACTACGTTCTTTGGAGCAACACGCTGATTGGTATTGCGATCAATATCGTCTACATTACCCCAGATACGCTTGTAGACATTGGTAGCTTGATCATAGTCATACTCAGCTGCAAATGGTCCCGCAAAAGCCACGCGCAGATGACCTCCCTTAGCACGGTTTTCGAGAGGAGCCTCTGCCTGATGCTTATAGCCTACAAACTTATTTTCCATACTATAACCAAATTCTTTGGCGCAAGTGACAAACTTAGCCGGATCACCATAACCACTGTCTACACCACGGTCCATACCTTCCTTACGGAAACACGGATTATCAGTACAGGCATTGGCTGATTTACCAGCATCACCATTACAGTTGATATTTTCGATTTCACCACGATCCATGATGCCCTTAGCCAAACCAACTGGATCTGATTCTGAATGTGATTCTGAGCGGCCCCATGATACAAAGACGGCATCAAGACCCTTTGCGAGACTGATAAAGTCATGACGGGCACTCCGCATAGAACCAACTTCTTTTGGAGTATTACAGATATAGACTCCCATCAAACGAGTGATAGAGGCGGTGATCACTGGCATTTCGATAACCATATCTGCTTCACTAAATCCAGCAGCTGGACGGGCAGTCACATCTCCTGGCTGCATGACCGCAATAGCACGACGATTCCAGTTCTCACAAGGAAGACCTGAGATAGGACTGACATTACCATCGTTTAGGGGTACTGGCTTGGTATCAGATTGATTTTTATTATTGAGAGTGAGTGGGGTATTGCTACTCTTTTTGAAAAGAAAAAATCCTCCCAGGGCAACCACCACCACCGCTACTGCGATAATAATTTTTTGTTTATTTGTCATAGACGCTATACCTCAAATATGAATTAGTGTTGGCAGGTAGTGCAGAAAAAAACACTGCGCTGTGCCATTTTGGCTCTTTTGATAATTGTACCACATTTCTTGCAGGGCTCATCTGTCCTTCTATAGACAAACAAAGCCTTCTTGAACTTGCCAGGCTGCCCATCAAGATCACGAAAGTCTCCGTCTGTAGTACCGTGCAGTCGCACTGCTTCACGGAGTACTTTTTTGACAGCCTGGAGCAATTCTTTAGATTCTGCTTTAGTAATTTTGGTAATTTTTCGTGTCGGCAAAATACCCGCCAAGAAGAGCGCTTCACTTCGATAGATATTGCCTATCCCTGCGATCAGATTTTGCTCAAGGAGCACCGGCCCTATGGCTTTGGTTTTCCGAGTACCGAGAATAGTACGAAAAGTCTCTTCTGTAAGACGCGAAGAAAGTGCGTCTATTCCAAGAGCCTGAATAGCTGGCAGTTCCTCTACTCGAGTCTTCTCGATCAAAGCCAGCCAGCCAAACTTCCGCATATCAGAAAACTCCAGCGTGGTCTTATCCGAAAAAGTGAAAATATGATGGATATATCCGTTGACTCTGTCTTCCGTAAATATAGGGTCATCTTTGGTCTTAGGTGTTTTGTAGAGAAAGTGTCCCGTCATCTTGAGATGCACTACTATAGCGTATTCATTATCAAGCTCTATCACAATATGCTTACCGTAACGCTTCGTACTCACAATAGATGCGCCATGGACACCTTGCTGAAATTCCCTGACTCCAGGCATAACCTTTTTTGGCCAACCACTCCAAAAGTCAGTAATTGTTTTGCCTACAACCTTTTGGCCTAATTGGGTGACAACCGTCTGCACTTCTGGTAATTCTGGCATAGTACTGGCTCTTATTATCTATTGACAAAATATAATATTTATGCTATACTCGACATTACGACTCAAAACAGGGAACCTTAACAATGATCGTGCGCTTTATCACCGTCAGCCAAGGGAGTGTTCGTCAGACCTTCCGTATGGACACCGACGATCTTTCTGAGGTCTTTCGACTGTATCAGGAAGGTCATCACTGGAATCGTATTGCTTTTGGCGGAATGACCTCCCTTGGTCGTTCTGGCATAGCCATTGATTTCCGGGACCGTATCGTGGTCAGTGGCCACAAAATCGACCCCATCCCCTCGGAACTGCTCAATCTCGTTGAGCACTTTGATGACTTCTCCGAAGCCATCAAGAAACTCTCCGAGGGTGGCGACGTCTTGATCCGGGGTGATGATAACAATCTCATCCTTTTCAAGTGGAACGGCCATCAGTCCGCACTTGAAGTCTTTGGACTTGGCGACGACAATGAACCCGCATAAAGTCCTCGACCTCGCTCGAGGCGCAAACCGCCCTCCGGGACCCTCTCTAGCAAAACTGCTAGTTGAGGGTCCTTTTTTTATACTCTTCCCAATCTTTTTGCGAGAACTTTCCAAGCGGTTTAAACGACTCTGCGGCAACACCTCCAACAAAACCAACTACTCCATAAAATCGTTTTTGCTTTCCTGTAATTCTCGGCTCTATCTGTACATTTTTTGGATCAATTTCCATAACGTACCGTGACTGACCTTCTGGTAGGTAAGGGCCAATTCCAATAGTCCCCGCTATAAAAGAAAATCTTCTTCCTGTTTTTACATCCTGCTTAGGCACAAAATGAATCCCATATTTCATCACTTCCTCTGCAAACTCTTCTGGTATGGTGATGATTGGATTGATATTATTTTTAAGACATTCTGCTATAAATTCTCTGGCTTCATCGGCATCTTCTAGCCCCTCTTTGTGAACAAGGTCTATCTCAGAGTATATATCTGAAGAATTTTCTAGGCTTTCTTTTTTAGGTGTTGGCACATTCAAAAAATCAAATCTTTCCATAAAATACACTACTACCTTTATTAAATTTCACCCCAATTTTTACCCACACTTACCTCAACAGTAAGTGGCACACTGATAGTATACACACTCTCCAACACTTCCTTCAGTCGAGAGGCAAACGCATCTGCCTTTTCTTCTTTGACTTCAAAGATGAGTTCATCATGCACCTGGAGCACTGGGTAAACCTCACCTTCTCCAAACTCTTTCACGAGGTCCATAGTCTTCAGCATCGCAAGTTTCACGATATCCGCTTCCAATCCCTGGATAGGCATGTTGACAGCCATGCGCTCACCCGCTTTCATCACCTGGTTATTGGTGCTTTGAATTTCTGGCACATGGCGGCGGCGACCGAGTTCTGTTTCTACATAGCCAGTTTCTTTGGCGGCCTTGAGTGCCTGATCAATATACGTGCGTACACCAGAAAAGGTCTTGAAGTAGGTGTTGATAAATTCCTTGGCTTCCGCCTGAGTGATAGAGGCAGCAGCGGCTAAACCAAAGGCACCCATGCCATACATAATACCGAAGTTAAAGACCTTGGCCTGACGACGCATATCATAGGTCACTTCTTCTGGCTGGACTTTGTAGACAGTGGCAGCCGTAATAGTATGTACATCTTCATTTTTTCTGTATGACTCCAAAAGGGCTTTATCCTGACTCAAGTGTGCCATGATACGAAGTTCTATCTGAGAGTAATCTGCCCCTACTAGGAGGTAGCCTGGGGTGGCCTCGAAAGCCTGGCGGATCTCCTCGCTCCATTCGCTCCTGGCAGGGATGTTTTGGAGATTAGGGTTAATAGAAGAAAGTCTCCCTGTAGCTGCGATGGTTTGCTGATAGGTGGTATGGAGACGTGATTCACTGTCTGTCAGCGTCGGTAAAGCGTCGAGATACGTAGACTTCAGTTTAAAAATCTCTCGATACGATTCTATCTTGGCGGCGATTGGATACTCTCCGAGTTTCTGAAGTTCACTTGAGGCAGTCGAGATGCCCGTCTTGTTTTTCTTGATAAAGTCAGTTGGAATTTTGAGATCCACAAAAAGTACTTCTGCCAACTGCTTTGGTGAATTGATATTAAACTCTCTGCCAGCCAGCAGGTAGATTTGCTTAGCCAATTCCTCGATAGCCGTACTCAGACGATTCGCCATATCGGCAAAACTACTCAGGTTGAGGATAATGCCCCGCTTTTCCATAACGTAGAGCACAGGAATAAGCGGCATTTCTATTTCATCAAAAACAGTTCGGATGCTTTTGGTTTTATCTTGATTACTACTTACTTCATCGAGTTTGGCATCGAGATTTTTCCAAAGCTCAAAGACGAGTTCTGCTTTGTTTTCTTTACTTTCATGAAGGACTGCCTCGCCAGCACCTGCAAGCGTACCGTCTGTAGAAACCTCTACCATATAGAGGGCGAGGGTGATATCAAATACTCCGTTGGTAATTTCTATCCCCTCTTTGCCAAGAGCATGCATGGCGCGCTTGAGATCATACCAGCCTGTCTTGATACTCTTGTCTCCGAGAAGCTTCACAAGAGTCGCTTTGGTATCTTCGTTTATTTCTACTCGATAGCTTTCGCCCTTCTCGGTGCAAAGCTCAAGAGCTACTAGATGAGCTCCAAACAAAGAGTCTTCACTTATTTCAATTTCACACGCAAGCTTCGTATTAGAAAAGTTCTCAAGCAACGGTATCTCTTCACTTATCTTGATATTCTTAATCTTTGTTTTTTTGGTTGACTTCTTCTGCTCCGCTTCATGATTGATAACAATTTCTCCAGGAAGACGCTTAAGTAAGCTGTAGAATTCATACTCCCGAAGAAAGGCTTCCGCTCGCGGGCGATCATAGTCATTGATCTTCATCGCTTCTTCATCGATAGCAATATCCACGTCTACTTTGATAGTTCCAAGAATGCGTGAGAGAAAAGCCTGATCTTTATCTCGCTCGAGATTTTCGAGAAGCTTACCTTTGAAATCCTCAAGATGGGCATAGATTCCCTCGATGTTACCGTACTTCTGAATCATGGTGGTAGCGGTCTTCTGGCCTACACCTTTCACGCCAGGAATATTGTCTGAGCTGTCTCCAGCCAGACCCTTGTACTCAATCAATTGTGAAGGGAGAAATCCATACTTAGCCGCTACTTCAGCTGGACCATAGAGCACGGTATCCTTGATGCTTTTACGCATCGTGAATACTTTTACCTGTTCATCCACAAGCTGCAGCGTATCTGTATCTCCAGTCACAATAATCACATCATAACCCTTGTTCTTGGCTTGGACTGAGAGTGTACCTACAAGGTCATCTGCTTCAAAGCCTTCCTTCTCATAAATAGGGATTCCAAAAGCCTCTACCATTTCCTTGATAATTGGTATCTGACTATAGAGGTCATCTGGAGCAGCTTCACGATGAGACTTGTACTCCTCATAAAGGTCATCACGGAAGGTTCCGCCCGGAAGATCAAAGGTGGCAATGATGTTTTCTGGATTGAACTTCTCAATGACCGAGAAAAGAGTCAGAGCAAAACCGTAGACCGCGTGCACTGTCTCTCCGGTCTTAGTAGTTAGCGGTGGGAGACCATGATAGGCACGATGAAGAATAGCGTTTCCATCGAGCAATATGACTGTTTTTGGCTTGTTTTTCATATTTCAATTATACTCTCTGGCTCTATAAAGGGGAAATTAGTACTTCTTCCACACCATTTCAAATATTTGCCTCAAAGCCTTAGCTACATCTTCATTCTCTATAGCCATGCCCTGCAGGTTCTTGTAATCCTCTATCCGCACTAAATCACCTGTTACGGTAATAGCTACTTCTGAGGAATAGTCTTTGGTAGAAATTTGCTTAATGTTTCGCCCGTACGCTTGGTCGGTCTGACGATAGCCCTCGAGCTGCTCATCTGCTGGCGCCAAGCCTCGCATCCGAATACTGTGCCGCTGCATTTTCTTGGGGTACTCTTCCTTGAAGTATTCTGTCAGTTCTGGTGAAGCATTCTTATCCGTAGCCCAAAAACCAAGCATTTCCTCTCCCGCATGCTCCTTAAATCTATACTCAAGCATTTGCTTCATACCTTCTGTACCTTCAAAGTAGAGAGCGCTCACCTTATTCTTCTTACCTTTGGCCATGGCCAAAATCTCAGGCAAAAAAGCTCTTGCTTGAGAGAGCTCGTGTGAAGCTCGGGCAAAGGCCTCCTCAGGAGTACGAGCTACATAGTGCTGGGTCTTCATCTGAGAAACCTTGAGCACCAGGCCTTTTTCAATCAGCTCATCCAATATGACATAGGTAGTAGGCTTTTTGAGACCACTCTTCACCGCCACCCTATATGCAGTAGACTGGCCCAACTGCAAAAGAGCCGCGTAGACCGCTACTTGCTTATCGTTGAGACCAAGTGTTTTGAGCGCTTCTTCTATGTTCATAGACTTCATGGTACTCTCTTTTTCATATTTAGTCAATATTTTTGATGAATATTTTGTATTATATTATTTATGCTTTATATAAAGTATATTATACGAATATATGAGATAAATACTAGACATTATTATTGACTCTTTGTCACAAAAAGGGTATACTGTGATGTTGAGTTGAGCAATCACTCACAAACGTTCTTTTCACAAACAGGGGGTCACCATGTATCTAGTTATTTCAAAAAAGGCAGATGTATTCTTCGGTGGATTTGAGTACGGACTCTTCGACAAGGAGTTCCCTTCCACCGAAGAAGCTCTCGTCTGGGTCAGAGAACGTATGAGCCGAGAAGCTCAGGCAAGGCTCACGAGTGACTACCCAGTGTTCCAGTCATTCACCACCTACAAAATATTTTCGGAGGTCCAAATCGAAAGTATCGAAAAGGATCCCGAGGATATCTGGGACCAGGGCATAGAGCCCTAGTTCCTAAACTTGGCAGAAGTGTCTCATCGTATTCACTTCTGCCCTCCATTAAGTCTTGAAAAATATTCAAGACTTATAGAGAAACCGTTCTTTCAAAAAGGAGTTGATTAATCGTAAAAAATGTATATATCCAATGATAAATTATTCATTTATCACATGGATAAACTCACATGATGCGCCTTCGTCGTATCTGTCGTCATTTGGGACGCGTACATCGTGGTCTTGAAATGGCATCCACGGTCCTCGGACTGTGGATCATACTACGAGATCTTCTCTAGTATGGGCGGGGTGTTTGAGTTTCAACCTGGCAACAGAATGGAAGCTCCAGGGAACGTGACAACCTGAACCAATAGTCACTCTGGGAAAGTATGTAAACACATACTTCTCCCCTCAACTGAATGCATTACATGGTGTAGTGCATTCTGAGAGGGAGTAACAAAAATGGCAGCAGCAAACAGTGGTTCAGTTGGTCGCGGCAAACCATTCAGGGTGACCGAGGAGGAAAAACCTCCTGAGACCAAACCTCTATAATCTTTGGCAGAAGTGTCTCATCGTATTCACTTCTGCCCTCCATTGAGACTATGACTTCTGTCAGAGTTTCATAGAGATCTCGTTCTTAAACAAACCAGGGGGATATCATGCTGAAACAGCTATTTCTTTTCTCGACAGCACAAGCTGTTTTCGTTTTCCTTGTCATGTATTACATGATGGAGAAAATCGTTCCCATTCTCACCGCTACCGGAGGATTAGCGTTCGTATCCTCCACTTCATTGAGATTGCAAGCTTCTTGTTATTTCATAGAGTATAGAAGGTTTTTCTAAGGCGTTTATTTGCATGTGGACGCTTTAGATAAGCCTTTCTACTATTGACTTATACACAAAAAGGGTGTATAATATAAAGTCACAGTAGTAATTTCACTCCTGTCACAAAATTCCAAGGGGAATATGAATGCAGCGCGTTAAAAAGTTTTTTACCTGGCTTTGGAAGACCTTTTGGGGTTTTCCTGTTTGGGTCAAGATTGCCCTCACTTTCTTCATCGCCATGAAGATCAATCCTTCGGCGGCTGTTAGCCTCCTTATGATCGGGGTTTGCCTCTGGGCCATCCGGCACATGTGCCGGAGCCTCATCCCAAAGAAAGGCAAGAAGAAATAACTTGAGCCAACGTGCTCACAAAAAGGCCGCCCATCGCAACTGCGATTCGGGCGGCTTTTCTATTGTGCGAGTTTTTTAATTTTAGAAGCGATTTCCAGAAAGACTTTTTTAGCACTGGCTGTATCAAGAATTTCATGAAATGCCATCACAATCGGTCCAAGCTCCAAAAATTTGGTATCTGCTCTCGCCAATCTCGCAACAAACTTATCCGAAAAAACCTCATTCAAAAGATCAGCCACTTCTCCATTGAGTAAGTCAGTGCCACTTAAGTACTCTCGTACTACTGATTGCCACACCACTTCTTTTGGTATGCCGCACTCTTCTCCAAGTCGTTCACAAAAGGTCCTGACAAAAATCCTTGCCAATGGATATTTAGAATCATATTTTTTCTCTTCGCCCGAACCTGAGCGACGCACGTATTCTTGATAGACTACGGAAGCAAGCTCATCTGTCACCCCCTCGTTGAACCAGCGTAACTTTGTATCTGACTTCATTATAAGCGAACCCTTCGTTTCGATATTTTGTTGATCAAAACCAATTTGCACTTTGATACTGCCTTTTTTCATAAGAGAAAGTAGGGCGTCGTCTTGCTCTTCTTCATAATGACTGTACGAAACAGCATGTGCTTCCTCGTGACATATCATTTCAAGTACCAAATCTTTAGCGTCTTTTTTATCCCGTGTCGCCAGCACTTCTGCCATGAGTGTGTGTATGGTAATTTTTTTGTCTTTCGCCGAATACCAACCACCTGCAAGTGGACTCTTGAACGCTGGAGGATCCTTTATGATATCTTTTTCCTCTACGAAATTCATTTGTTCAGAATCAAGTCCGCTGCGACGAACGTGTTCTGCAAAAATTTCACGAAGCTCATGAAAATCTATCCACTCAAATGATTCCCTATTTTCCAATCTGTCAGGTCTTTTTTGATTTTTTTCACCAGCTGACGGCGGCATTTCAAACATCTTATTCATACGCTGGTACATTGCAGGTAATTTTTCGTTCGTCTTCTCCTTCTTGCTCGAGATTGATATCTATTCTTTTCTCTGGCAATACCTCTGGTACGCGCTCTGGCCACTCAAGAATCACAAGTCCTTTCGGATCACTACACCACTCCTCAAATCCTAAGTGTTCGATATCTTTTGTTTCTATTCGATACGCATCTATATGGTATACCCGACTAATACCTGATTCAGTCGGTACTGGAAGAGTATACTCTTTCATAATGACAAATGTGGGGCTCGTATAAGGTCCTTCGGCACCAAGGCCTTCGAGAATACCCTGAGTGAGCGTCGTCTTGCCTGCCCCAAGATCCCCAGAAAGACAAAGGCTCACGCCAGGAAGAAGATCTTTGGCTAACTCTTGCCCAAAATCCTTTGTTTCCTGATTATTATGCGTAATCTGTATATTTTTCATATTTTCATCCTAGCCTGGACAAGCATATTTGGCGAGAGCCTGGTTCTTTTTCCTTGACGTAAGGCTTTTTCCTTGCTATTTTTGATTATTCATCTAAACCCATTATCTCTGCCATGTCCCTCAATCTTGCTCAACAATTCGAAGAACTTCTCCAAAAAGCTACTCATCCGCTTATTATTGTCACTCCCCACGCTTCCCTCGATGCTGTCTCAACTGCTGTAGCATTGGCTCTTTTCTTTGAAAAAATTGGCAAGAAGGCTACCCTCGCTGGTGACACTCTCACAAAAGACCTTGAAAGCCTCGCTATTCTTGATAAACCAGAGAATATCCGCGAATCTATCACAGCTTCTCGTGACTTCGTGTTGGCATTCAATACAGAATACAACAACATTGTCAGTATCAAATCAGAGCGACTACCCAAAGAGTTTCGTATCTACCTCACGCCAGAGAAGGGTACGATTGATCCCCGTGATTTTTCTTTTATCCCCGCTCAATTTATTTTTGACTTAGCTATTGTTCTTGGCGCTCATGACAAAGAACACTGCGGCAAAATCTACGAAAGTGATCCTGACATTTTCTTTGAAATGCCTGTCGTCAATATTGACAATCAGCCCGCCAACGAAAATTTTGGTCAATTTAATGCTATCGATCTCAAGGCCTCTTCTTTGGCTGAGATAGTCGCTGATCTCTTTCTTGCATCTAAGGCAGGCGCCCTACCAGACGTTATGGCGCTTCCGCTCCTTACTGGTATTATCGCTGCTACTGATAGCTTTCAGAAAAAAAACACGACTCCAAAATCTCTCCAGCTCGCTTCTGTCCTCATGCAGATGGGTGCTGACCAACAACGTATCATTCGCTCACTCTACAAGACTCAACCCCTTCACCTCATTAAGCTCTGGGGTAAAGCTATGGCGCAGATCAAATCAGCCCCTAAACTCGACCTCGTCTGGTCACTTGTCACCACCGAAGATATCGTCCATGCTCGCGCTGAAGCAGATGATCTCCCTCTTATCCTTGAAAAAATTAAGGCCAACTCTTCTCAGGCGAAATTTTTTGCCCTTCTTTCTCCAGAAAATTCTACTACCGTACGGGTTCTCATCAAAAGCGTATCCAAAGAGGCACTTGATGTACTGGTTCAGCACATTCCCGAGAGCACACTCCTCGGTGATACGCTCATGTTCCTTCTTCTTGCAGGTAGCCTCGAAGAAGCTGAGCAAATCCTTTTTGAAAAACTCGAGGTGGCTCTTTTGTAAAGACTTCCCAGTTTGTCCTCAGAGTAGTCACGCGCTACAATGAAGGAAAACAAACCTATGGTTAAAGTAGTCAAACAATCTCCTTCTGACGAAGGCTCAAAAGAAAGTGTCGGCGATTTCTTGCAAAAAATTGATTCCTCCTCTCGAGAAAGTGAGGTGGAACGCCTCGCTCATTCAGTAGGGCTTCCCTACATTGACCTTTCTCTTTTTCCTGTTGATGGTGACCATATTCGCTCTTTTCCTGAAGATTTAGCAAAAGATACTTCTTCTGTACTTTTTCAAAAAGAACGTGGTATCTACCGTATAGGACTGACACAAAACGATGACTCTCTCAAAGAAAAAATTCTCACCTATACCAAAGAACGCGAACAAGAAGTAAAATTCTATCTCATTTCCAATGCCTCTCTCGAGCGTGGCTGGGAAGAATACAGCAAAAAGCCCTTTATAGAACACCTCGATCAAATGAAAGTCAGTCTTTCCAAAGAAGACTTAGCTACCTTTGGTAAGGAGTTTGATGACCTCCTTTCACTCAAAAATAGCCTCTCGGACCTTCCTACTACCAAGGTGCTTGAAATTATTTTAGCGGGAGCCAATCGTCTACGTACCAGTGATATCCATATTGAACCAGAGGCAGGCGACGTAAGACTACGCTATCGTATTGACGGACTCCTTGAGGATATCGCTCATATCCCATCTGATGTCTATCACCTGACACTTTCTCGAGTAAAAATGCTCGCCAAGATGAAGCTCAATGCCAGTACACGAGCTCAAGACGGTAGCTTTTTCATTATGAAAGATGGCGAACGCATAGATATTCGTGTCAGCATTATCCCTACCAATCAAGGAGAGACTATCAACATGCGTCTCCTCAATAGCGCCGAGGCTGATGTGCCGCTTGAAACCCTGGGTCTTCGCGGCGAAGCCCTCCTTGAAATCAAGCGTCAAATCAAAAAGCCCCACGGCATGATAGTCAATACAGGACCGACTGGTTCTGGTAAAACAACTACCCTCTATAGCTTGATTCGGGAAATAAACGAGTCTTCTGTCAAAATTATCACTGTGGAAGATCCTATTGAATACATCCTTCCTGGGGTAGTGCAAACCGCTGTCAATAATGATGACTCCTACACCTTTGGCCAGGCTCTCCGCGCTATAGTACGTCAGGATCCAGACGTTATCCTCGTTGGAGAAATTCGTGACGAAGAAACAGCAGAGGTAGCAGTCAATGCTGCCCTTACTGGCCACCTTGTGTTTACTACCCTTCATACCAACGATGCTCCTGCCTCTATAGTCCGCCTCGGTGAACTTGGTATCAAGGGCTCTCTTATAGGTAGTGCGGTTAATATCTTTATTGGTCAACGCCTCGTGCGCGTCCTCTGTAAAAAGTGTCGTGAAGCCTACGCGCCTGCTCCTAAGACCATAGCCGCTCTCCAAAAAATTCTTGCTACCATTCCTTCTAGTACAGGCATTCATGTACCTGAAACCATCACTACTCTCTACAAGCCAGTTGGTTGTGCTGAATGTCATTTTTCTGGCTATCGTGGTCGCCAAGGAATCTTTGAGGTCTTTCCGGTAACTGATGCTATTGCCGCAATTATTGATAATTTTGCTACCGAAAACGAAATTCGTCAGGCCGCTATCAAAGAAGGCATGCTCACTATGAATCAAGATGGTTTACTCAAAGTTGTTGAGGGTATCACCACCTTCCAAGAAGTCTGGCGTACTACCGGTAGAGATGAAGCGCTCGAAAGTCTCTACGAAGATATCTTAAGCGATCCATCCCTCAAAGAAACTCCTCCTACAAAAGAATAAAACAAAAAACTCCTCTTAATAGAGGAGTTTTTGTTAACGTTCATTTTAAACCGCAGACAAATCCTTAAGCATAGGAGCCCAAGGAAAGGACAAGTGTCGAGGAATAGCAGAGCCGAAACCCCCCTACCCAGATCTTGGCAACAAGCCCCGATTTTGAGAACAAAAGATAGAAGTTCCCAAATTGTCTACAGTTTAAAACGAGCGTTTTTGAAATGTCTTCAACCTTTTTCAAGTTGAAGGAGTATATTAGCAGGATTTGGAAAACTTGTCAAGTCCTGATATACTATCTATACTGATTTATCTATTTTTTCTTTTATCTAGGCCATAAACCATCTCTATGCTCACTACTGCCCCCCAAGAATTTGAAGAGCAAAATCTCGATAATACCCTCCGTCCTCAGAGCTTTTCTGAATATATTGGCCAGGATAAGATCAAGAAAAACCTGGGTATTTTTATCCAAGCAGCCAAGAAGCGTGGTGAAAATATTGACCATGTTCTTCTCTACGGTTCAGCTGGACTCGGCAAAACTACTCTGGCACATATCATCGCCAAGGAAATGGGGGTCAATATCAAAGTAACTTCTGGACCAGCTATTGAAAAAGTGGGTGATCTTGGCTCTATCCTGACCAATCTCGAAGATGGCGATGTCTTGTTTATCGATGAAATTCATCGCTTGAATAAACTTATTGAGGAGGTCCTCTACCCAGCCATGGAAGACTACAAGCTTGATATCATCATCGGGAAGGGACCAGCTGCTCGCACTATCCAGCTCGATCTTCCTCGCTTCACGCTTATTGGCGCCACTACTCGCCTTGGCTCGCTTTCCAATCCTCTTCGTAATCGCTTTGGTTCTACACATCGCCTCGAGTTTTATAATAGTCAGGATATTGAAAGGATAGTTAGTCGCTCTGCGCGCATCCTTGGTATTGAGACTGATGAAGGCGGCGCACGAGTTATCGCTCTTTCTAGTAGACAAACTCCCCGCGTAGCCAACCGTATCCTAAAGCGTGTACGTGATTTTGCTCAGATTCATGACGACGAAATCATTACTACCGATCTTGCCAAAGAAGCCCTGGCTCTTTATGAAATCGATCATCTTGGTCTTGAGCCTACCGATAGGCTCATGCTTGAAACTTTGATCAAAAAATTTAGAGGTGGCCCAGCTGGTATCCAATCTCTTGCAGCTGTTACCGGTGAGGAGCTTCAAACTATTGAGGATGTCTACGAGCCGTACCTTATTCAAATTGGATTCCTTGCGCGTACACCGCGTGGCCGCATTGTTACAAAGGAAGGTTATGATCATCTTGGTATTCCTATGCCAGACGAACAAGCCGAAAAGCTTCTTGGCTAGACAAAAATGCGCTACACTATAGATGATATATTTTCATCTATGCAATCACTTTTTGGACTTTTTTATACTCTTCTTTTTCTCTGCTATATTTTTGCAGCTATCTTTGTTGTTTTTCATATTCTTCGTTACTCACTTGATCGCAAAAAGGCCCTCCTTGGAGTTGCCCTCTTTCTTTCTGTAGCAGTCATTCTTCTTTTTGTGAACGCCATTCTTTTTTTTAGCCTTCCTTTTTCAGAACTTGGCATACCAACTTCTTTCTAAAAAACTATGCTTACTTTCCCTGGACAAAAAGATACCGAGCAAGTGCTCCATGTAGTGCATCGCCACTGGTTCAATCTGCTTTCTCACTTTTTTCTGCTCTTTGTTATCTTTATTGTTATCTTTGGGGGCATTTCTTTTTTTCTGATTCTTTTTCCAGAAGCCACTGATGCTGGCGGCAAAAAAGTTTTGGTCTTTGTACAAAACTCATTCTTTCTTTTTATGTGGCTCTATTGTTTCATGCTTTGGATCGATTACTACTTTGATGTCTGGATTATTACCGATGAAAGAATTCTCAATATAGAACAGAAGGGGTTGTTTATTCGTACTATTAGTGAAGTTCACTATTCGCGCATCCAAGATATCAGTACCAGTGTTAATGGTATTATCCCGACCGTCCTCAACTTTGGAGATCTTTTATTACAAACAGCCTCAGAAAATGAACGTGTTAGCTTCCGCCAAGTGGGTGATCCCAATGGCCTCAAAGATGAGATTATGCGTCTAGCCAAAAGAGATCGTCTTGGTTTGTAATTTACTGGTTTTGTAAGCAATATGCGTATACTCGGCATAGATCCCGGCACCGCCACGGTGGGCTGGGGAGTAATTGAGATAGGAACGGGCGCCCCTGCCGTAGTTGCATCTGGACACATCAGCACTCCCAAAGAAATGCCTCTCAGCCAGCGTCTTCTGGAAATCTCTCGCGATATTAAGGAGGTTCTAGCTTTATACAAGCCAAGCGAAGCAGGGGTAGAGGAACTTTTCTTTTTTAAAAACCAAAAAACAGTCATTTCTGTCGCTCAAGCAAGGGGCGCGATACTCTTGACACTTGAGGAAAATAATGTTAGTATTTTCGGTTACACACCGCTTCAAGTGAAACAGGCCCTCACAAATTATGGTCGCGCGGATAAGGCTCAAGTACAGCAAATGGTAAAAGCTCTTCTCAAACTCAAAGAGATTCCTAAGCCAGACGATACAGCAGATGCTCTTGCCATAGCTCTCTGTCATGCTCAAAGACGAAGACGAGAAATTATTGAAAAAAATCACTAAACTTTAAACACATTTTGACCTATGAACTATCACCCTCTCGTCATGTACATAGTGGAGCAAGGTGTACCACTACAAACACTTG
The DNA here is from genome assembly GCA_964385005.1 of uncultured Bdellovibrionales bacterium. Taxonomy (GTDB): domain Bacteria; phylum Patescibacteriota; class Minisyncoccia; order Moranbacterales; family UBA1568; genus UBA1568. The sequence continues at coordinate 20,063 of CAYLMF010000003.1, forward strand.
CGCTCCTCTTAATGATTCCTGTCGTCGCTACCCTTGTAGCTTTCTTTCGTCAGGTTGTCGGTATCAAGGCTTTTGGTATCTATACTCCATCAATTATTACTTTTGCCCTACTTGCTTTTGATCCCAATGGACTCAAGTACGGTATTGCTATTTTTATAAGTATTATCTTGGTTGGCATGGCTTCTCGCTATATGCTGCGTCGCTTCCGACTCCTCTATCTTCCTCGTGTAGCTATTACTATTTCTATTGTTGCCCTAGCTATTCTTCTTATCCTCGTTATTGGTGCTCACTTCAAGCGCACTGGCCTCGCTTCTGTTTCTATCTTTCCGCTTCTCATCATGATTACTCTAGCGGAAAAGTTTGTGGCTACGCAGATTGAAAAAGGAAGCCGCGCCGCTACCTTTCTTGCTGGTGAAACTCTTCTTATCTCACTCATTGGCTACGCTCTCATTCGTTGGGACGCCTTTATGATTTTGATTCTCAATCATCCTTGGCTTATCCTTTTGACCTTTATCGTCAACTTTACTCTTGGCAAATGGTCTGGTCTTCGTATCACAGAGTATATACGCTTCCGCAAGGTTATAGCTCATTTGTAGTTCTCCAAAAATATGTTTGAACTCTTTCTCAAAAGTCAAAAGCTTCTTGGTATGAACGCGCGTAATCTTGATTATGTGCGTCCACTGAATCGCAAAAAGGCTATGCGTATTGCGGATGACAAACTTCTCTGTAAGCGTATTCTGCGTAAACAAAATCTTTCTGTGCCACAGCTTCTCGGAAGAATTCGAAGCTATGAAGAATTAGAGACATTTGACTGGTCTACCCTCCCTGGAGGATTTGCTCTCAAACCTAATCGTGGTTTTGGTGGAGGTGGTATCTTGGTTGTCTATGCGCGTAAGCGTGGCCGTGATGACGCCTGGGTAAAGGCCGACGGTTCACTCATTACCATAGAAGATCTCAAAACGCACATCAAAAACATTCTCGATGGATCTTTTTCATTGAGTAACCTTCCCGATACTGCTTTTTTTGAGGAACGCCTCACTCTTCTGAAACTTTTCAAGCCTTATAGTTACAAGGGTATCCCTGATATTCGCGTTATCGTCTTTAATTCTGTCCCTGTTATGGCCATGCTTCGCCTGCCTACGCGTGCTTCAGACGGCAAGGCTAACCTCCAGCAAGGCGCTATCGGCGTTGGTATCGATCTTGCTACCGGCACTACCACAAGCGCTATTATGGGAAAGGGTAATATCATCGAACATGTCCCCGATACCAGTCTTGTACTTTCTGGTATCAAGCTTCCGTACTGGAAAGAGACCCTACGTATCGCTGTAGAAGCTCAAAAAATTTCTGGCCTTGGTTTTCTCGGAGCCGATATCGCTCTTGATCGTGAACGTGGACCTGTGATTATAGAACTCAATGCTCGTCCAGGACTTTCTATTCAGCTTGCCAATCTCTCAGGTCTTCGCGAACGCCTTGATCGCGTGAAGGGTATCAAAATCAAAACCACTGACCGAGGCATTCGCGTGGGCATGAATCTTTTTGGTGGAGAAATCGAAGATGAAATCGAAGAAATATCAGGTAAAAAAATGATCGGCGCTATTGAAAAAGTAACTTTCTACGGAAAAGACGACAAAGAGGTTACCCTCGAAGCAAAGATAGATACTGGGGCTGACTCATCCTCTATTGACTTTGAGGTAGCAGAAGCCCTTGGATTTGGAGAAACAGTACGTGCCTACAAGGCCCTTGAAGCTGATTGGGAAAAACTTAAAAACCTCAGCAAAGAAGAGCGTTGGGAACTTTTTGAAAATATTCCTGATGCTGTCAGTACCGTCCCAATTCACTCTTCACACGGTACCACTTATCGAGTCAAAATTCAGCTTGAGATGCTTCTTGATGGTACTCGCACACCTATCCGACCAACCCTTATTGATCGCTCTCGTCTTGATTACAAATCAATTATCGGTAGAAAAAATCTTCTTAAATTCCTCGTAGACGTATCAAAATAATGACCCTTTCGAATAGCCACTACCAAAAAATTCTCAATACCTACACAAAAAATGCAACTCTTATTTCTCCGGAAAAAGAGTTTCATTTTTTTCTCAGAGCCTACAAGGCATCTGGCAATTCACGCTATCGAGAAGTGCTTTCTCGAGGTATCAAAGAAAATAAACTCCCGCGACTAAAGAAAGAAATTGTAGCTATCGCGAACTCTTCTTCTTTAAAAAAACCAGAGATTTCGCCCAAAAGGCCCGGCATCAATAATGAAAGAAATCGTCGAAGGCAACTTCTTTATAGCAAACACCCTCTCTTACCTCTTTTTCATGACCTTACCAATAGCCTCTTCTTTTTTCAAAAACTCGGACTAGATCAGGCTTTTCCAGAGCTATTTAATCAGGGCATCACTCACCTAAAAAATCACCTCTCAATAGCTCCTCTTCTTCTGACCGAAGAAACATTTCTTATTGATAGTTCCTATGGAGCTAACACTCTTTTTCATCTACGTTTTCTTGGCGTTGTTGATGTCACCAAAGAGTATCTCGAACTCGCAAAAAAGACTTTTGTTGAGGGCTTTTATGCCACCCCTGAGATACTTAGTGACGAAGATCTCTACTCGGCCTTTTATACACTCACCCACATTGTTATTGCGGCTTCAGACTTTTATCGCCAAACTCCCCATGAGAATTTTTCCTGGATTTTTGAATACCTTGAAAAACACCGTTCCCTCGCTCTAGAAAAGCTCTCACTTGATATACAGTTTGAAATTGCCCTTTGCTTTAAAATTATGAATTTTCAAGATCGCTTCTCTATTGCATATCAGGAATATCTAACACACATACAAACAGTTTTTTTTCTAGATACTCAGGCTCCCCTGGAGTATCTCGAGAAAAAGGAGCATACTGCTAGTATCGCTCTTCTACTTTTTTCTCCATCTTCTACTTTTTTCCCTGACCCAGATCTCTCAAAAGAGATTTTATAGATTTTATTTTTTCTTATTCAAGTTAACTCAAACCCGCTATGGATTTTCAGCAGTATATCGAAAAGGTAAAACACGGCGCTTACAAATCTTTTCTCAAAAAAACTCTTGCCCTTGGACTTTCTGTGGAACTTATTTTGCATGAAAAAATTCCTGTTGTAAAAATAACTCATGGAGAGAAAACTCTTTTTTGCTATGGCAAGGTTCCGCTTTTTCGTAGCATGTGTAATCTCACAAAAAACAAATCTATCACTAAGTTTGTTCTAGAGTCGGTAGGTATTCGAACTCCAAAAGGTATTGTGACACATTCTTTTGAAGATGGTATTCGTGAGGTGCGTGAAAAAAATCTTACCTACCCTCTTATAAGCAAACCTGTTGATGGTTCACTCGCCAAAGGCGTCACCTGGAATATCACTTCTGAAGCTGGCTTACAGGAGGCTATCGAGCATGCATTGGGCGCTTATGGCTATCGAGAAGATATCAAGATTCTTGTTGAAGAAATGTTTGTTGGCAATGAATACCGTGTTCTTGTTTTTAATGGCAAGATCCTTTCTTGTGTAGAAAAAATACCAGCAGGTATTACGGGTGATGGTGAACAATCTATTCAAGATCTTATACATTCTTTTAACAAAACTCGTCGTCATGGCTTTGAGATTAAACTTGATACCGTTGCCAAGGAGACACTCTCTAAAGCTGGTTACACCCTAAAAACAATTCTCCCAAAAGATTCTTTCTTTAAATTGCGTAATAATCTCAATATGTCTGATGGTGGCCGCTGTATTGAACGAACAGCCACTATGGATAAAGAGCTTCAAAAAACCTGCGTAAAGGCCGTGGAATCTCTTGGCCTAACCTATGGCGGACTCGACCTTATCACAAACAACATCTCTCTCCCTGGAGCCCCATACGTTATTCTTGAGGTCAATCCAAACCCTTACTACAATATGCACGAAAAACCTCTTGTAGAGGGCGATGGTATTGATGTATCTCTCATACTTCTAAAGTATCTTTTTCCCTCTTTGTAAACAATCTTTTACCAAGAGCTTTTTCTCATTTTTATGCTATAATACAGGGTATAAAATACCTTTTTATGGCTTTATTTAAAAGAAAACGTCGAGTTCATTTCAGCGAAGAGTCTACCCCATCAAAGAACTCTTTCTCTTTCAAGCTTCCTTCTTGGGTTGAAAGACATCAGAAGCTTCTTTTCCGCATCTTTTTGGGTCTTGTTGGGACTTTTGTGCTTGTTTTAGTCGGGACTTTCCTCTATTTTGCTAAGGACCTTCCTGAGGCAGGCAATATCAATAAACGCTTTGTTGCTGAATCAACAAAAATCTATGACCGGACTGGACAGCACCTACTCTACGAACTTCATGGTGAAGAAAAGCGCACCGTTATTCCTTTTGACCAAATTCCTGAGATTGTCCGTTTTGCCACTATTTCCCTTGAAGATCAGGACTTCTATCATCATTTTGGCCTAAAACCAAGCGCTATTCTTCGTGCGGCCCTCAAAGACATCATTACTCTTGATGCGGCTCAAGGAGGTTCTACTATCACCCAGCAGTTCGTCAAAAATTCTCTCCTTTCCAATGAACGTACAGTTACTCGAAAAATAAAAGAGGCTATTCTTTCTATTGAAATAGAAACACTGTTTACCAAAGATGAGATTCTGGCCATGTACCTGAATGAAATTCCTTATGGTCAAAATGCCTATGGCATCGAGGCTGCTGCTCGTACCTATTTCGGCAAATCTGCCAAGGAACTCACTCTCGATGAAGCGGCCCTTCTTGCCTCTTTGCCTCGTGGTACAGCCTACTATTCCCCTTATGGAAGCCGTCCTGAGCGCCTAACCGCCCGCAAAGAGTATGCTCTCAAACAAATGGCTAAGCTTGGCTATATCACCGATGAACAAGCAGGGCAAGCTATAGAAACTGATACTCTCAAGAAAATCCTTCCTCAGAAAGATATTATTGCCGCCCCTCACTTTGTCATGTATATCAAGGACTATCTTCAGGAAAAATATGGCGATCAATCCATAGAGCAAGGTGGTTATAAGGTAATCACCACTCTTGATTGGGACAAGCAACAAGCAGCCGAGGAGGCCGTCAGAGAGGGTTCAAAAAACAATGGTACTTGGAGAGCTTCCAATGCTGCTCTTGTAGCTATGGACCCAAAGAATGGTCAGATTTTAGCTATGGTTGGCTCTAAGGATTATTTTGATGCTTCAATAGATGGTCAAGTCAACGTCGCTATCCGCAACAGACAGCCAGGTTCTTCTTTTAAGCCCTATGTCTACCTTACAGCGTTTACCAAGGGCTATCTGCCAGAAACCATGCTCTATGACACAGAGACAGAGTTTGATACAAATGACGGAAAGGTTTATAAACCCCTCAACTACAACGGGGAGTTCAATGGTCCAATTAGCATGAAGAGGGCCCTCGGAGGATCTCTCAACGTTCCTGCGGTAAAAACCCTCTATCTAGTCGGTGTCAAAGATTCTATTAAACTTGCTAAAGACCTTGGTATCCAGGGACTCAATGACCCTGATCGTGTAGGACTCTCTCTCGTTTTGGGTGGCGGTGAAGTACAACTCCTTGACCATGTAAATGCCTACAGCACACTAGCTACTGGTGGTGTACGTCACGAAAAAACCTCTATTCTAAAGATTGAGGATGCTAGTGGTAACATCCTTGAAGAGTACCAAGAAAAGCCTGGTGAGCGTGTTGTGGAGGAAAAGTATGTGGCTATGCTTGATTCTATTCTTTCAACTAATGAGAATCGTGCCTGGGTATTTGGGGAAAATTCTCCTCTGGCATTCAATTCTCGACCAGTAGCTGCTAAGACTGGTACCACAAATGAATTTCGTGATGGCTGGACGATGGGCTACACTCCAAACCTTGCAGTAGGTGTTTGGGCTGGAAACAATGACAACAGTCCTATGAAAGAAGGGGCTGATGGTGTCAATGTGGCGGCTCCTATTTGGAGAAAGTTTATGGACAAAGCACTCTCTAATTACTCTATCGAAAAGTTTCCCGAGTACAAACCAGAAGATGAGATTGGTGATGGTGATAATAAAACCAACAAACCCATGCTTTCTGGTGAGCTTGAAGAGGAAAAAGATCTTAAAGTTTGTGAAATTCCAGGTAAAGATACGTATTGTCTAGCCAATAAGTACTGCCCTGATGATAAAGCAAAGAAAAAAGATTTCGTGAGTGTGCATGACATCCTCCATTATGTTGACCGTCGTGATCCTCGTGGACCAATTCCAGATAAACCAGAGAATGATGGTCAATATAAAAACTGGGAAGAAAGTGTTAAAAAATGGTACGAGAAGTCTGATAATAAGGACAAGGGGTCATCTGGAAATGTACCGACAAAAGACTGTGAGAAGGATGATTTCGATAACTTTGAGCCAGATCTAGAGCTCGATGTTCCTTCATCTACAGATTCCTCTACCTTAAAGCTTAGTGTCAAAACAGATGCTCCGTATGGGATAAAAAAGGTTACCTACTCAGTAGATGGAGATACAGTAAAGAGCGTGAGTAGCAAACCATATTCTACAGAATACGATATTCCTAACTCAAAAAATAATCGCACTATTACTATCAAAGCTGAACTTGAAGATGATAATGGCAATACCACTACTGACAGTAAAGATGTCAGTGTTAGCTTCTAAGATTTTTCAAAGTCCCTCTGTGTTAGAATAATATCTTCAAGGTATTCTCCCTCTAAAAGAAGGTTTGTATTTTTTAAAAGCTTTTCTTTTTGAAGATAAATTTCATTGGCCCATAGGGATGATTCTGGCCGTACATATATTTTCTTTTCATGTACTCGTAATGGCCGCAAGCTTTCTTCTCCACGCGTACCATATAATTCCTGAATAACCTTTAAAAAAACAAAGAAGATTGTTTTTTCATCAAGTTCCTTGTTTTTTTGAGGCTTTCTTTTTTGATTAAGAAGATCCTCTAGATTACGCATACTCTTTACGAATAGGCATCATAACGTAAACGTACTCTGCTCTATTTTCCTCATTTTCTTCCAATGCTTCAAAAGTCGCTGGACTTGAAGAGGTATTGGCTGAAAAAACAATCTTTTTGGAAGAAAAAGCACCCAATCCCTCTAAAAGATACCTTGGATTAAAAATAAGTGTTAATGGACTCGTTCCTTTAAGGAAATCCCCTACCAAAACACTGCTATTTTCTCCGATTTCTTGTGATTTAGAAATGACCGTACAGTTTTCTTCTTCTGGATTAAAAATAAGTGCAATTTCACCTGTATTATAAGCTGAGAGAGTACTTGCTATTTTCAATGACCGCACAAGAGCCTCTTTATCCAAGGCGGCTCTCAAAAGAAAGTCTTTTGGAATAATCTGTTTATAATCAGGAAAACGACCATTAATAATACGTGAAACAATCTGTACATTATCAATCTCAAAGAAAAGCTGATGTTCCTCTATAGCAATTTTTAATTCTTCCACTTCTGGTGTTATTGATCTTGATATTTCTTGCAGTGTGTTAATTGGAATTATAAGACTTTTACTTTCTTCACCATTGAGGACAGTATTTTTTGACTGATTGTACTTCAAAACCTCTTCAGCGAGACGAAAACTGTCTGTTGCGGCTATAGATAGCTGTTTTTCCTCAAAAAGAAACTGTGCTCCGGTTAGCTCTATACGAGATTCATTGTTACTGGAACAAAAAAGTAATCTTGAAAGGGCTTGCTTTATCGGTTGAGCTAGTAAAATAACTGGATAATCCTTTTTATACGTAGGAATAATAGGGAAATCTTTACCGTCTAAAACCTTAATTTTCATCTCAGAGCTCCCGCTTTTGAGTAAAAGCTGGCTTCCGGTCAACTCTAACTCCAAAACTTCGCCTTGGGGTAAATTTTGGACAAACTGAGAGAGTATGCGAGCTGGTACAGCAAACTTTCCCTCTTTTTCAATTTTCGCTCCTACAAAAACCATAATACCTATTTCTAGGTTTGTAGCAGATATTTTGAGACGACCGTTTTCTGACTCAAATAAGAAGTTACTCAAAATAGGCAGTGAGCTTTGCTTCCCTACTACACGATCTAGTGCACTTAGGGCTTGTGTCAGATTTTCTTGTGTACATATAAGTTTCATAGATATTTTTTTAAAAAGAATAGTTATTATATATTAGGGCTGTGGATAACTGGATAAGTCTCTTTTTTGTTTATACGTAAGCTTTTTTAAGTGAATAAGAACTTATTTTATAAAGTAGATAGTGAGGCAGAATGAGTTAAAAATATATTAGGCAACAAGAGAGAGTGTTTGTGTTTCTTTTTATCCGAGCGCTCTCCAGGGGTTATCCTCACTATTTCTGGCCTTATACAGAGTTATACACCTAAGAAATGTAATAGAGACGTTCTTTTATCTGACTGAGCTCCTCTTTTATTTTAGGAGAAGTTTCTTTTTCTTTATTTATTTTTTCAAAAGCATGGAGAATAGTGGTGTGATCTCTTCCTCCAAGCATGTCACCAATAGTAGAAAATGGAGTAGAGAGTTCTTGTCTCAAGATGTACATAAGAACCTGTCGTGGATGAGAGATTTCTTTTTTGCGACCCTTTTTGATAAGATCCTCGTGTTCAACGGAATAGTATTCACAAATAGTACTAAAAACACTCTCAGTACTGATGTTTTTGCGATTTTTTTCTAAAAGTTCAATAAGAATCTTCTCTGTATTAGCAAGATTGGCTGGTATTTTACGAAAATCACAGTAGGCAATTACTCGATTAAGGGCTCCTTCAAGCTCGCGAACATTCTGGTTGATATTTTGAGCGATAAAACGGAGAGCATCCTCATCAATAGAAAGACCCTTCTCTTGAACCTTTGAGCTAAGGATAGCAATACGGGTTTCAAGGCTCGGTTGGCTAATGTCCGTGATCATACCACCTTCAAAACGTGAACGAAGACGCTCTTCAAGAGTTCCGATAGCTTTTGGTGGACGATCGCTAGAGATAACAATCTGCTTATTTATCTGATACAAGGCGTTAAAAATATGAAAAAATTCATTCTGAGTCTTTTCTCGGCCGGAAAGGAACTGGACATCATCGATAATTAGGAGGTCCATCTGTTGATAGTACTCTTTAAAGATATCAATCTTCTGGTTTTTAATTGAATCAACAAGTTCTGTGGTAAAGCGTTCAGAAGTAATGTATTTGATGCGTTTTTCTGGATGGTTACGCATAACCTCGTTGCCAATAGACTGGAGGAGGTGGGTTTTTCCGAGGCCGACACCACCATAGATAAACAGTGGATTATAAAGCATACCAAGATTCTGAGAGACAGCGTGACAGGCAGCATGAGCAAGCTCGTTGTTTTCTGCTACGATGTAGTTTTCAAATGTATAGCGAGAATTCAAGCTGCTTTCATGGAAAACTTCCTTTTGGAGGGAGACAGAAGTGGCCTCTGATGAGAAAGAGGGTTTTTCTATGAGCTTTTTACGTACAAAGCTATTGGTAGTATCGTGGCTTTCCCCGCGCGGAATAGCAGCATCTATAGAACGGCTAACCGGCTTTGGTTGCTGGCTGGTGTATGGATCAGATAGGGAGATAGTACAGCGAATACTTTGAATAGTGGGGTTAAGGGTCCGGAGGGCTTTCAGAATATGGGTGTTGTACTTGTTTTCTAGCCACTCCTTCGCAAAACCATTAGGAACACCTATAAGCGCTTGATTGCCGCTTATCTCTAAAAGATTCGTGTTTTTGAACCAGGTAATAAAGTTGGCTTTCGAAAGAGAAAGTTCAATTTGGCCAAGGACAGCCTTCCAGAGTTCATCGTTAGTCATAGAGGATTTCGTATCAGGTGACTAAAATTATAGCATGTGGATAACTGAAATACGAGCCTTTTTAAAGCAATAATTGGTGCACAACCTGTGGATAAGTAAAATAAGACACAGGGTAGTTGACTTTTCTGGCTTTTCTGCTACAATCTAGAGACATTTTGCACTAGCAACCATTTCATATATGAAAAGAACATATCAGCCAAAAACTCGCAAAAGAGCTCGCCGTCATGGCTTTCTTAAACGCGCCAGCACTCCAGGAGGACGCAATGTCTTGCTTTCACGTCGCCGCAAGGGACGCTCAAAGCTTACAGCTGTTTAGGAGAATCTATGCTCAAAAAATCCTTTAGATTAAGGAGAAAAGAAGATTTTACAAGGGTTTTTCGTTCCGGAAAGCCTCTTTTTTTTAAGCCTTTTGGCTGTAAAATCATTCAAAATGATGCCGGTAATGATCGTTTCGGTTTTTCATTTAGCAAAAAGCACCTAAAAAAAGCAGTTGGACGCAATCGTTTACGCCGCAGAATAAGTGCTCTTTATCTAAAAGAAGAGTATAATTTTAAAGGTAAGGATATTGTTTTTTTTACTACTGAACCCATTCAGAAGATTGAAAAGACGAGTTTAGAAGCCTTTCTTAAAAAAATAAATGATCTTGTTAGCTAAAAACCTATGTTAGAGCTCTTTCATGTAGCTATTTATCAGCCCATCTATAATTCCCTCATCTTTTTTTATAACGTCCTGCCAGGAGCTGATTTTGGTTTTGCCATTATAGTAACAACGCTTCTTTTGAAGTTTCTTATGATACCGCTTTCTCAGAAGCAAATAGAATCTCAGCGAAAAATGCAGTTGATACAGCCAAAAATTAAGGAGCTTCAAGCGAAGTATAAGGATAGAAAAGAAGAGCAAACAAAGGCTCTTTTGGAACTCTATAAGACAGAAAAGGTCAATCCATTCGCTGGTTGTTTGCCGATGCTGTTACCGCTTATTTTTCTACTCGCTTTTTATCAGGTGATTATTAATATTTCTAAGTCTCATTTTACCCTTCATGGAGCGGATCTTTATACGTTTGTAGCTAATCCAGGTACGGTAAATCATCTGTTTTTTTCAATCGTAGACCTTTCTCAACCAAGCTATGTGCTCGCTATTCTCTCAGCTGTGGTGCTGTATTTCCAAATGAAGGAAATGATGTCAAACCAAGGAACAGATAAAAAAATTGATTGGTCAGCCAAGGAACCGGATTTTACTGCTATAATGAGTAAGCAGATGCTCTATGTTGGACCGGGTATGACACTTTTTATCGGCTTCACCTTTCCAGCTGCCCTATCGCTCTATTGGTTTGTTTCGACGGTATTTGCGTATATCCAACAGAAAATAGTTTTTCTTAAAGCTGAAAAAGTGAAAAGTGTATGATAAACGAAGAATATATCCAACAACAAGTAAAAAACTTACTAGAGAAAGCTTCTTTTTCTGGAGAAGTAACCGTGGAAAAAGAGGATAATCGTTATCGTGTGGCTATCACTACTGAAGATGGGGGGCTACTTATTGGACAGGGAGGTACTCATATTTTGGCTTTACAGCATCTTATTCGTCTTTGTCTGAGAAAAGAAAGTAAAGATGAAGAGATGAGTGTTTATGTGGATATAAACGGTTACTGGAAGGAAAAAGAAAAGACACTTGAACAAGAGGCTTTGGACGCTGCTAAAAAGGTGCTCGATGAAGGTGCTGACATAACTCTGCGGGCCATGAATGCTCACGAGAGAAAGATCGTTCACGATGTTTTGGCCACAGAAGCGGTAACCACAGAGAGTACCGGGTTTGGTCTAGATAGAAGAATTGTGGTTAAGAAGGCGTAACGAGACGCTATTTTCAAGCTAAAGTAAAAGATATGCCAGTAGCACGTAAGATTGCTTACAATGTTGTTTTTAATTCCTTGTTTAAGGTTTTTTCAACAGTAGTCCTCTCCCTATACTCTATCCGCCTTATTACGGAGTATCTAGGCCCAGATGGTTTCGGGAAGTATGCTACTATTCTCGCCTTCTTTGCTTTTTTCTCAGCTTTGGTTGATTTAGGGCTTGCGCAAGTGACTGTGCGTGAGATTTCTCGTGAAGGAGCGGATGAAAAAAGTATTTTTGGTAAAATATTCACCCTTCGGCTTCTTTCTTCTTCGGCCATTATTATCGTAGCTCCGTTAGTGCTTTTCTTTTTTAATTATGAAAAAGACCTTAAGATAGGAATCCTTTTTGCTGCTGTGGCAGTATTTTTTTCTTCAGCCTCACTGCTTTTAAATGGAATATTTCAAAAAAACCTTGCCATGGATAGAGTGGCCATGGTGGAGTTTTTTGGAAAATTTTTACAGGTAGTTTTGGTGACTCTTATTGTGAAGAATGATCTGGGCTTTTTGGCTATAGCGAGCACTCTTTTGGCCTCACTTTCTTTTAATGCCATTATTGTTTTCTTCTTAAGCCGCTCTTTTGTGCGCTTTGGACTTGATTGGGATGTGACATATTGGAAGAACTTTCTCCGAGAGTCCTCCCCCTTGGCAGCGACGGCAATGATTACCTTTGCCTATTTTAAGCTCGATACTATTATACTTTCTGTCTTAAAGACAAGCGCTGATGTGGGTATTTATAATGTGGCCTACAAGATTATGGAAAACCTTATATTTTTTCCAGCCATGTTGGCCGGACTGATTCTCCCCCTTCTTTCACGTACCCTTTTTACCGATAGAGAACTTTTTGAAGATATTGTAGATAAAACATTTAAAGTCTTTCTTCTTATTGTGTTCCCTTTGGTAGTGGGTACATGGGTGTTGGCACCAGAAATTATTACCATTATAAGTGGCAGCGGTTTTGGAGAATCTGCCCGAGTACTGCGTATCCTGGCTTTTGCTTTGGGCTGTATCTTTTTTGGTCACTACTTCACGATGCTTCTCATAGTCAGTAATGCTCAGAAAAAACTGATGAAAGCCTTGATAATAGCGGCCATTTTTAATATCGGTATCAATTTTATTTTCATCCCAAAGTACTCGTATATTGGAGCAGCCTTTGTTTCTTTGGCCACGGAGTTTCTAGTAGTAATCCTTTTGAGCGCACTAGCTTTTCGAGAAATTCGCTTCCGCCCTTCATTTAAGCCGGTTTTCCCTATTTCGGTAGCAACGCTCTTGATGGGAGGGGCGATGTATATTTTCGATCATTTTTCTTTTATCGTTGCTGGCGTTGCTGGCGTAGTGGCCTATATGGTGGGACTTTGGCTCACAAAGGTGGTGACCTATAGAGAGATTCGTATGATTTTTTCTAATAAGGACACAGAGCCCATCCTGACAGACGGACCAATATCATAGAATATGAATACAGAACCAAAGGTGGTGATAGTGGTTTTGAACTATAATGGAGAAAAGTGCCTACTGCAAACTCTCGAGTCACTTGATGCCCTTCGGTATAGAGAAAAGGAGATTGTGGTTGTAGATAACGCTTCAGAAGATGCCTCTTTTGCTCTTGCAAAACAAACATTCCCCCACTTTCACTTTAAATCACTCCCAAAAAACGGAGGTTTTGCTTATGGGATGAACGCCGGTATGCGCTTTGCCCTTGAAAAAGGAGCAGAGTATATCTGGCTTTTTAATTATGATGCTTTAGCAGAAAAGAACAGTCTTACAAATTTGGTTGAAAGCGCGAAGCTACTCGAGGAGCGTTCTTTGTTGAGTCCAAGTATTTCACATAATACCTCAGTTTGGTTTGAGGGAGGAAGGATAAACTATTGGAGAATGCGTGTTGAACATGTAAGACCAAGGGCAGTTCAAAACAAGCCATTTAAAACGGGCTTTTTAACTGGTTGCGCTCTTTTCCTCCCCCGTCTAGCTGTAGAAGAGATTGGTTTTTTAGACGAAGCCTTCTTTTTGTATTATGAAGATGCTGATTATAGTGAGCGTGCCCGGGCCAAGGGGTTTAGCTTGTACGTTATCCCTAATGCAAAAGTTACACACAGTGAAGAAAGTATTCACAACCCAAAAAAAACATACCACTTGGTTTTTTCTGGACTTTTGTTCTTTTCTAAACATACAAAGGGCCTATTTTCTTTTTATCAAGCCATTTATGGTATACTACGAAGACAAAAGAACCGATGGGATCTATTTAGGGGTAAGCCTTTAGCCCGAGAAGTTTCTCGAGCATACAGTGAATTTTATGCAAAAAAACCTTCCTTTTTTTTCAATAATTTACGTAAATTATAAAAGTGCCGAGTATCTGGCCAATGCTTTGAGGAGCGTAGCAGATGAAGAAGATTATAGGGATCTTGAGATAGTCATAGTCAACAATGATAGTGAAGAGAGTGAGGCAATCACTCGTCTTGGACAGGAGTATGCTTGTCGTGTTATCCAAAATACAGACAATAAGGGTTTTGGTTCAGCAGTTAATCAGGGTGTTCGGGTAGCTTCTGGTCAATGGATAGGACTTATAAACCCAGATACTCTTTGGCCAAAAGCGCAGTTTTCGAGACTCTCAGAAAAAATAAGTGAAAAAAACGGAATTATTGGCCTCTGTCTTTTGAATGAAGAGGGTCAGGAGGAGCGTTTTGGGAGCGGTCGGAGAATTACACTTTGGCAACTGTTATTGAATCATCTGCCCTTTTTTGCAAAGAAAGATCCATTAGGATGGCTAAGTGGAGGGGCGCTTTTTTTTCCAAGGGAGTTATGGGCAACGCTGAAGGGTTTTGATGAGCGCTACTTCCTTTACTATGAAGATGTTGATTTTTGCGAAAGGGCTCTTCAGATAGGCAGAAGTATAGAGCAAGAGGCAGATTTTTCTGTCATTCACTTTAGAGGCAAGAGTCATTCTTCTTCAAAAAAACAAAAAAAGTACTACCGAGAGTCCCAGGAATACTATTTTTTGAAATTTCGTCCATGGTATGAACAGCAAATTTTGAAATTGTTCCATTTCTTTTTTTAGCGCTTATGATTTTGTTGCTGTGCTATTTTTATCTTCTTTTACCCTTTAATTTTGCTCTAAACCCGACGCCATCGATTGATTTGCCGGTAGTGCGGTTGCTGATTATAGGTTTGTTTTTCTTTTTTGTAGCAGGAAGTCTGCTGAGAAAAAGATTTTTTATGAATATCTCATTTCCAATTCTCGCCCTTTTGGCATGGTTTTTTTGGGGAGGGATTTCATACATGTGGTCTCTCGATCCAAGTTGGTCATATAGAAAAATCTTTTTTTTGGCTAACTTCTTACTCTTCTTTTTTGTTCTACTGGGACAAAAAGCAGATTTTTTGAGAAAAATCTTAAAATGGTATGTATTTGGGGCAGTAAGCATAGCGGTAATAGCTGTTTTTCAGAGTCTTTCTCAGATTTTTGTTGAGCCGGGGGTAGTGCTGCATTTTTGGACAGAAAAAATCCTTCCATTTTTTCTTGGAAGTAATTTTTCTTCTTCAGTGGCCACCTATCCGAGTCTATTGGCAAATGTAGGAGGAAAAACGTATCTACGAGCCACGGGTCTGTTTCCAGATCCACACATCTTTAGTTATTATGTGGCTATGGCTTTGCCATTTGGAGTACTTTATTGGAAAAAAAGAATTTTTTTGAGTTGGTCGCATATAGGGATACTTTTCTTATCTGTGGGTTTTCTCCTTTCTTTTTCTCGTGGAGGCTACGTGGCCATAACACTTTGTTTTTTTTGGTTTCTTGTACTTTCATTTTTTTCACACAAAAAACAAAAGATAGCTCTACTTACGGTCGTAACAGGGATCTTTTTTATGGCCATGCTTATTTCTCCTATAGGCACGCGCTTTGTCTCAAGCTTTATAGCGGGTGACGGTTCACGAAGCGAGCGCCTTGAGCTCGCCTATCAGGCGGTAGAGGCCATAAAAGAACGGCCGTTTTTGGGTGTAGGTATTGGCAATTATCCTCTTTGGGTAAAGCCCGAGGCAGAGGCAAGGGAGCCGATTTATGCGCACAATATGTATCTTGATATAGCTACAGAGCTTGGTCTTTTGGGACTTATCCTTTTCTTGATTGCTCTTTTTGGGGCCCTTTGGGCAAGTTTTAGGAAATGGTACTCTACAGATGACGCTTCTTATCTTGCTGCCCATATGGCATTGGTTTATTTTTTTGGGCATGGCTTTTTCGAAGCTCCCATCTTCTCTATCCATGTTTTACCGGTTTTTCTTTTATTAGTAGCCTTTTGTTTTGCAAAAAATGATGATCGAGAATACCTATGAATCTATTGATTAGCATTTTTTCATTAGCAGTCTTTTCCCACTTTTTGGCTTTGGAAAAACTTATGGTTGGGAGTATACCGTTCTATGCCCTAGAGATTGTTTTTCTTGGTTTAGGAGCTGTTCTTTTGAAGGAAAAACTCAGTCCAAACGAAAGAAGTATAGATAAAGGCGTACTTTTGGGGGTAGTATGTATACTACTTGGTGCTCTATTTTCTACACTGCTTCATCCCTGGGAAAGTACAGAGCTTGGTAGGTTGAAATCTTGGTTTCTTTTTCCGACGGCGTATTTCCTAGTAGGAATATACTTTCTTTCGTATCAAAAAAGACTCTCTCTTTGGGTAAGTTGGTTTTTTGGGAGCTCGGTTATTGCCTGGGCAGCTCTCTACGGGTATTTTCGAGAGTATATCACGTATGATAACCGTCTTGCTTTCCCATACACATCGCCAAATTTTTTGGCTTACTTAGTAATTCCGAGTGTTCTTATTGGTTTTTTTCTTTTAAGGAGTGTATCTGGATGGATGCGAGGAGGAGTCTTATTTCTCATGGTGACGAGTTTTTTTGTTTTGTATCAAACTCATTCGTACAATAGCTGGCTAGCTCTTTTGGGTGCATTGGGGATAGTTTTTCTTGGTGGAGTATGTATAGAGAAAAAGAAACCGTCTGTTAAGGTTTTGTTGACCGCTGGGTCTATTTTTATTATGCTCATGGGCTCGCTTGCAGTAATTGAGAGCAATAATGCCAAATGGACGAATATTTTTGAACAAAGCGGACGCTCCTCACTTGATTCTCGAGTGATGATTTGGCAGTCCGCACTGGCTATAGGTAGGGATCATCCTCTAAATGGTATAGGCGTAGGAAATTTTCAAGAAGTATACCTTCTGTATCAAAATAAATTTCCACCCTATCTTGAGTGGGCAGTACCGCAGCCACATAATTTTATTTTAGCGGTTTGGCTGCAAACGGGACTCCTGGGACTTTTGGGGATAGGTATCCTTTTGGGTAGATTGGGAATGCTCTTTTTTTATAGGGTGAGAGAAAATAACTCTACACTAAAGACAGAATATCTCTTGATTATTGCTCTTTGGGTAAGTTTTTTCTTCTATGGAGCGTTTGATACGCCATACTTTAGAAATGATCTCGCATTTTTGTTTTGGATACAGGTGCTCTTGACCTATATGTACAGTTTACGTAACGAACATTGAGGCTAGAGATCTATTTTGTAGAGCCTACCGGTCTGTCTATCTGTAAAAAAGAGGGAATCTTCCTTGGGTGAAAGTTTGAGGTCGGTGCTATCAAAAGACTGGTTGATATCTGAAAGTTCAAGAATACGAGTGCTCTTGCCAGTAGACAGGTCAATTTGCCAAAAAGTATCTTGAGAGGCAAGATTTTTTCCGTAGTAATCATTTGGCAGGGTAGCGTTATCTAGTCCTCCTGGAAGTGCATAGAACAGTCTGTTGTTATCTTTAGACCATACGACTTTGGAGATAAAGGTCGGTATGGTCAGGGCTTGAAATTGGCCACCGGACTTATTGATAATGCCAAGAGTGAGGGGTGTACCTTTTTGAGCGCTTGAGCTGACGAGTACCTTTTCGCCATTTGGAGACCACAAGTAGTCTCCACCAAAACGTCCCTTAAATATAGGGGCACCTTTTTTTGTCTCAGAGTCAAAAGTGGTAAAAATAGATTCCTCTAGTGCATTCGGCTTATTCCAGAGAGAAACACTATTTGACTGCGGGACAGCCTCTAGAAAGTATTCTTTTTTATCAACACTGGCGATCTCTTTCCACTCATTGCCATCCGGATTGGCCTTGTTGAGTGAGGATTCCCCAGAAGCATTTTTGAAAAGATAGTAGATTTTATCACCGAGGTTATTCCAGGTTACACGAGTAATTTCTGGCTTGAGAGGCGTGAGTGTTTTTGTGGAAAAAACAACTAGGTGCCAGCGTGGATACGGAGAGTTTTCGAGAAGCACTAAGGCCGAATCATTTTTTGGTGACCAGACAACACGCAGTACTTTGGCAGGCAGGTTACTAAGAAGAGTGCTTTTGTCTTTTCCTTCAAGCGTAGCCTTTTTGAAAGCTTTGTCATCATGTGAGTAGTAGTAGATGCTGCCATCGCTTGCAACAGTAGCGGTGAGGATATTCTCGTTAATAGGGTTTTCTACAGAGCTTGCTGGATTGATAGGTGTAGCTTTGCCAAAGCCATCTGAGCTGGTATCGGAGTCTTCTTTTTTGGCTTCGGGCGAAGTAGCATCATTGATATTGGTTTTGAATGCAAAATTATAGGCCAACAAAAAAATAATGACCAAAAGAAAAAGAGCAAGAGATGAGTAAAACAGTTTTTTCATGAAGATTTTACTACGGTCCAATGAATTTTACGTGAAAATGAGCGCCGCTACTGTAGGTATACTGTCTAAAAGGAGCTACCTGAGAACAAGCCGGTCGATTAGAGGCTTCATTGACAAGTTGAAGTCCTGGCGTGCTTCCAACTGCTGCACAAAGGGCATCCCAACGAGGATCGTGTAGAGGTAGAGAGGTGCTGAGTCCGATATCAGCACAGTTACCAGAATCAGCATTACCAGATTTGTGACAATTGCTTTGAGATCCTCCGGTACGTATAGAGGAAGTAACATATATATCAAGACCCGAACGCTGCTTGAGCTGTATGAGGCGATCAGCAATATCTTTGCATATCTGGTTAGCTGAACTTCCGGTCAGTCTTTTACCGAGACCAGAAGGAATGCTTACTATACCTCCAGCACAGGGTCGAGTGCTTCCAGTAGCCCCAGCTCCCCCGGTTCCGCCACTACCTCCACTACCACTGCTGGCATCTGGCTGTAAGGCAAGTGGCTGAAAGCGTGTGATATTAAGCTTTACAAGATCTGGATTGATGACGTAGAGGATAAGGTAGGCAACAAGGGCTAAAGCAAGGCCAAAAAGAGCCCCTTCGATAGTGTGCTTGGCTGCACTGAGAGCCGAAGTATTGCCGGCGCTTGTAAGATACTGGAAGCCTCCAATAACAAGCATAAAGACTGCTCCGATAACAACAAGAACCATACCGAGGATATAAATTCCCTCTAGGTAGGCTTGAAAACTACTGGCATCTTTTATAAAGGGTACGTTTTCAAGTGGTATATAATCGGTGCTTACATTGACATTACCTACACTGCTTAAAGAAGAGGTTGATAGAGAGCCCGTTTCAGCAGCTGTAGGTGTGTCATTAGATACACAGCATGGAGTATCTGCTTCAGCACAAACACCAGCATATTTTTCAGTAGCACTATCACAACTTGATTTGCAAGTGCCTCCGTAGCTGCCGCCACTGGCCTTGGGGAGTGTGCACGTGCTATCACGATACATAGCCTCACCAACCAATGGCTGAGAAACTGTTGACCCAGCAGGTGTGCAACAAGAATAATCGAGATCACTCCAGTCCCCACCAGTCTCACCACAATAGCCTTTAAATACTTTTCCTCCAGTACAACCATCACTCTCCCCAAGGCCTAGAGAGCTAAAATCAATAGCTATGTATTGGCAATCTCCACCAAATCCTCCTTCAGTGGCTGATTTTTCACAGATACTTTCACTAATAATCGGATAGGTAGGGTCTGCAGCCAAAGCAACAGGAATGCTTATTTGAAAAAGAAGGGTAGCAAGAAAAAGAGATTTTTTTATAGACATATTTTTGTATCAGTATTTGTAGTATATCATAAAAAGCCTCTTGCTTTGAAAAAAGTAGAGGCTTTTTAGAGAGATAATTTTTAGGGGTTTCGTTAGAATTCCCAGCTGCCATTGAGACTGGTTGACTGGGTGTAGTTTACCACCGTAGTCTCAAAGAAGTTTCCTTTGTCGCTGTTGACATCTTGGAGTCTATCGAGATGTTTGTAGGGATTTTCGATAGCTTCTGGAAAGAGTGGATCAAGACCAAGCATCGCTAGGCGTTTATTGGCGAGCCACTTCGTGTAGCCTTCGGTGGTCTCACCATTGATACCAGGAATGCGGTTACCGAGGATATGGGTACTCCACTCAATTTCTTGGCGCACGGCCTCAGTAGTCATTTCACGGATCAAGGCTTCGTCAAAAATCTCAGGGAATTCATTTTTGATTTCTCGGATGATATTGGCAAAGATAGTGATGTGCGTGACTTCGTCACGGCGAATATAGGCAATCATACGTCCAGTCGCAAGCATCTTCATACGGTCCACCAAGGTGTCAAAGAAAGCAAAGCCATTGTAGAAGTAGATTGATTCAAGAAGGAAGTTGGCAACAATACCGCGAAAAAAGGTCTTGTCGTTGGGATCGTCGATAAAATCTTGGTAGATTTGTCCGATATACTTATTTCTTTCAAGGAGTGTTTTGTCATTTTGCCAGAAATAGTAGATTTCTTCACGTTCTTTGCTCTCGACTACAGATTCAAGGATAGTAGCATAGGACTGAGAGTGTATAGCTTCTTGGTAGGCCTGGATAGAGAGGATGAGGTTTACTTCTGGTGAAGTGATGTAATCCGCAAAGTGAGG
>CAYLMF010000003.1:40657-46667 GCA_964385005.1 uncultured Bdellovibrionales bacterium
ACTTCTACGGCGTCATTGCCATTGGGATTAAAGAGCGGATTTCTTTGGATATTTGACATAGGTATATATTTTTTTAACCACTACAACTGACACAGTCCTCTTTGATTTCTCCAGACAAGCTACGGACATAGTAGACGGTCTTGATGCCATCCCCCCAAGCCTTGACGTAGTATTGGTAGAGCTGAGCTGGACTTACCTTGGAGGGATCGATCATCCACTCAAAGCTAATTGATTGATCAACCCATTTGTAGACTACACCGATGAGACTAATCACATCATTCATATCCATGTGGATGTACTCTTTGTAGAACCAGAAGTTTTCCTTCGAAAGTTTTGGAGCGACACGAAGCGTTGGGGCAGAAAGGTTGGTTTCTACGAAGTAGCGCTTGTAGATAGGGAGAAGAGCGGCAGTCGTACCTACTACACCGGCAGTAGAGGTATTTGGAGCTGGTGCGGTGTGATAGCCAAAGCGGGTACCGTGAGTCTTCATATCAGCAAAAAGTTCGCTCCAGTCAGCGCCAAATGGTGTGTTGGTAGTGTACCAGTCTTCTGTACGACCCAAGATAATGCCTTGTGAGTATTCACTACCTGGGAAGAGCTCATAGTGACCACGTTCCTGGCTCAGGTCTACTGAGGCACGGTAGGTATGAAAGGCATAGCGCTCAAAAAGACGGTCAACCTCTGTACGAGCAGCTTCTGTGTCATAGGCAATCTTGTTGACGGCGAGGTATTCAGCCAATCCAAGGTAGCCAATACCGATACTACGATAACGCATAGCCGTACGTTCAGCTTCTTTGATTGGGTAATAGTTTAAGGTAATGACATTATCGAGAACACGAAGGAGGGTTGGGAAGACATCTTTGATAGTCGGCTCGTCATGTACGGTGGCAATATTAACAGAAGCAAGGTTACAGACTACAAGGTCCCCCGGCTCATATTTGATAAGGATCTTACCATCTTCAATAGTTTCTTCTACAAACTTTGAAGAAGAAGTGTTTTGACAGATTTCTGTACAGAGCTGAGTGGAGTAGATATTACCAGCGTGCTTGTTTGGATTGAGACGATTGACGGTATCTCGGTAGAAAACATACGGCATACCTGTCTCCACAGTGGTCTTTAGAAACTTCTTGAAAAGTTCTTTGGCCTTGATAGTTTTTTTCATGGTCATGCGCTCATCTTTTTCGAGCTCGAGGTACAGGGTCTCAAAATCTGCATTAAAGTGATCCTGAAGTTTCTTGCCGTAGACATGATTGATTTCGTACGGATCAAACAATGTCCAATCGCCATCTTCTTCAAGACGCTTCATAAAAAGATCTGGAATAGAGACAGCCGGGAAAACATCAAAAGCTTTGGCGCGAATATCTCCTGTCTCAGTCTGAAGATCAAGAAAGTCATAGATGTCGAGATGCCAGAAATCAAGAGTGATAGAGATAGCTCCAAGACGAGCACCAAGCTGATTGACCGCTACGGCTGTGTCATTGATGACTTTCACCCACGGGTTTACTCCCCCAGACATACCACGAACACCACGAATCATGCTGCCGCGAGCACGAATGTTTCCGAGGTATACACCTACTCCCCCACCAAACTTAGAAATCTGCGCCATGTTTTCTACAGCATGATAGATACCTCTTAGATCGTCATCTACATTGATCTTGAAGCAGCTAGAAAGCTGATGATAATTGGTACGAGAGTTAAGAAGAGTTGGGGTTGGGAGAGAAATACGCTGTTCTGAGCAGTGCTTGTAGATTTTAAGAGCCGTTGCTAGACGAGTTTCTTTGGTTTCAGGAATAGCCAAAAAGAGCGCAATAGACATGTACATTTCCTGAGGAAGTTCTTTGGTGATCTTGTTTGGATTGAGCAAATAGCGCTTGATCAAAGAAACAATCGTAGTGTACTCATAGCTCTCATCGGTACTCTTAGAGAGGTGTTTTCCAGCCTCGAGGATATCTTCTGGTGAGTAGTAGTTATAGAAGTCTTTGTAGTAGAGACCTTGCTCAATATAGTCATCAAAAAGAGCCTTGTAGGCAGCTGGTGAGTAGATGTCTTCTTGTTTGAGGTTACGATTCTTGATGGCCTGTTTGTAAAGACCTCCCAAGAGAATACGGGCAGCGATATTTTGCCAAGCAATATTCTCTACAGTTACAAGATCGATACAGGTCTTTACGAGCAGTTTTTCAATATCAGAAGTCTGTATTTCTTCGATAAGATTTTTCTTGAAGGCTTCCATGAGGTCTTCAAAGCGACATTCTTCCTCATACTCTTTAGAAGAACGATTAAAGACGGCACGCAGTTTTTTGATATCAAAACGTTCTTTAGAGCCATCGGACTTGGTAACCTGGAGGGTATTCTTTTCGAATTCATCAACCAGTTTTTCTATTTTTTCTTCGCGTTCTTTTTTGCGGGCCTGACGATAGATAATATAAGATTTGGCGAGTTCAAAACGATTCGTCTTCACCAGGTTTTGCTCTACGATGTCTTGGACATCCTCTACGCTCGGCGTGCGATTGACAAAAATTTCACCATAGACGTGCTCAAGATCGGCAATAATCTGATCAGTCAGTTCAGGTATGAAAGCTTTATCGGTTTCTCCAATAGCATCACAGGCAAGGGTAATAGCGTGTTCGATGCGGACTCGGTTAAAAGGCATTATTTCACCATCACGACGAAGAATTTTTTCAATAGCCATAGTTTTAGTTTTGAAGCCAGTGAGGCAGAGAGTTAGTAATTAAGAATTTCTGTTTTGACTGTCTACAAAACGTTGTTCGATGACTGGCCAATTGAGAGCGTTGATAAAAACTGAAAGATACTCTGCACGCTTGATACCATAATCCAACATAAAAGCGTGTTCAAAGACATCCATTACGATAAGTGGAGTAGTGCCTGCAAGGTGGCCAAGGTCGTGTTCATTGATCCAGACATTCATAAGTTCACCGCTTGCATCATCAAGACAGAGGATAACCCAACCGATGCCACGCATAGCGCCGGCTGCCAAAAACCCCCTCTGCCAGTCTTCTATGCTTCCAAACTGAGAAGCTATTTTTTCTTTAAGAGCACCTTCGTTAAGGAGAGTCGTTTCTTTACTAAGATTGGCAAAGTAGAGTTCGTGGAGACGCATACCGTTCCACTCCCAACCAAAGCGGCGAGTGAGCTCATTGAATACGGGTGTGCCAGTCTCAGTTTCGCTCAAAAGTTTTCTTAGGGTATTGGTATTGGCTACATAACCCTGATAGAGGGCAAAATGATTTGTTAAAAGGGCGTCACTCATGCCTGGGAGGCCGAGGAGGTGGTCAAAATTCTGGACTGGATACTCGAACATATTTTTGTATGATTTTATGGGTAATTTTTGGTATCTATTTCCTCCCAAAAAAGAGACCGTTTTTCCATAATACGAGTCAAAAAAAAGTGTGTCAACTAAAGCCTGTTTAAAAGATAATTTCGACCAAATTTTACATCATTATTGATAAAAACAACAATATATAGTGTATTTTTGTAAGATGACTACACAAGAAGAAAATATTTTTTGGGTTAAAAACTTGCACAAAAGTGCAAAACGTGACAAAAGTGAAGAATACCTATAAACCCTTTCGAGCGGCTATAAAAGCATGATTCAAAAAAATACCTATCGCGTACCCAAAACCCTTTCTGGAGAACGCGCAGATCTTATAGTTAGAAAAGCGCTCGCCCTTAAGGGAAAGAAGGAGGGAGTTTTGGTGTATCCAAGTCGTCAGAAACTCCTGAGTCTTTTTGGGCAGGGTCTGGTCCTTTTTGAAGATAAGCCCGTCGAAGCTTCTCGTAGATTGAGTGCTGGAAATGTGCTCACTTTTTTGCCAGAGCCTGAGAAAAAGAAAGGTCAAAGAAAAGTCTGTAAGACTGCTTTACCAGAGGTTCTTTTTGAAAATGAGTACTTCTTTGTTTTCAATAAGCCTGCGGGGTTGGCTATGCATGGCGGGGGTGGTGTACGAGAAACAGAATATACCTTTGCTGACTACCTTATCCAAAAATATCCCTATTTGCGAGATGTAGGTGAAGACGAGAGTCGTCCTGGTATTGTGCATAGACTGGATAAAGATACCTCCGGCATTGTCTTGGTAGCACGCGCCAACGATGCCTATGATGAGCTTAAGTACCTCTTTACAGAGAGAATGATTCAGAAGCAGTATTTAGCCCTCGTTGAGGGTCATTTGAGAGAAACCGAAGGAGTGATTACTTTTTCTCTCAAGCGGTCTAAAAACAGTCTAAAAAGAGTGCCTGTGAAGAAAAAAGAAGGCGACGAAGAAGACCCTCTCGTAAAAGATGCCATGACAGAATATCGTGAAGTGGTTCAGTTCAAGGAGTCTTCTCTGGTGAGTCTCCATCCTAAAACAGGACGTATGCATCAGATTCGTGTTCATCTCAAGGCCTTGGGTCACCCAATCCTCGGAGATCAGCTCTATGGGACAAAGAAGATTCATGCGGATTATCCTCATATTCAAAGGCAGATGCTCCATGCTTCACGGCTAGACTTTGACCTTTTTGGTACGAAATATCTTTTTCAGGCACACTTGCCTGAGGATTTTGTAGAGGCCCTAAAAAGCCTTGACGGATTCGCAGAAAGTGGCTATGATTATGAGGCTTTAGAAGGCCTATTACCAGACGAAGTCACGAAGTAAGGTTCATCTCTTTATTCGTAACTTTGGAATAGTAATATCAGGCTCCCAGCCTGGTATTTTCTGTTTAAAAGACTTTGATAGAGCCTTTTTCCTGTAAAATTTCAGTTATACAATACTATGAACCAGAAACTTGTCGAATTTAACAAAAAACAGCGCCGTACTTTTGCTGAGCTCCCTGAGCTTCAGGCTGGTGATGTAGTAAAAATCTACCGTAAAATCAAAGAAGGTGCCAAAGAGCGTACTCAGATGTTTCAGGGTATGGTAATTGCTCTTCGTGGTGGTCAGAGCGCTTCTCGCACTATCACCGTTCGCAAGGTGTCTTTTGGTGTTGGTGTAGAGCTTGTTCTTCCTCTTAACTCACCTCAGATTGAGAAAATTGAGTTTGTAAAACGTACTACTGCTCGTCGTGCTAAGTTGTACTTCGTACGTGATAAGTCAGTGAAGGTACTGAGCCGTAAGCTCAAAGAGGTTGCTCTTAAGGATTCTCGTAAGGCAAAGCCAGTAGTGGCTGAGGTGGCTCCAGAAGCTCCAGTAGTTGCCAACGACGAGGAAAAAATAGTAGAATAGGTTTTGCATGAGAAGAGCCTTCTCTTCTCGTAGGCCCAGGTGGCGGAATTGGTATACGCGCATGCTTGAGGTGCATGTTCTCGCAAGGGAGTGGAGGTTCAAGTCCTCTCTTGGGCACACAATTGAATATATAGGCACGCTTAGCTCAGTTGGTTAGAGCACCTCGTTTACACCGAGGGGGTCCAAGGTTCGAGTCCTTGAGCGTGCACAGTTACATTCTGCCGAGGTAGCTCAGTGGTAGAGCAGAGGACTGAAAATCCTTGTGTCGGCAGTTCGATCCTGCCCCTCGGCACAGAAGAGGTGGATAAAGACTGTATAAGTGTGTTTGTAGAGAGTTATACACTGTTTATAAGCAAAAATTAGGGACTGTAGCTCAGTTGGTTAGAGCAGGCGGCTCATAACCGCTTGGTCGCTGGTTCAAGTCCAGCCAGTCCCACAAAGAGTCTGTTTGACAGATAAAAGAGAAGAAATTATTCTAGGAGAGTTGTTATTTAGGAATCAGAGATAAGCGGATATCGTATAATGGTTATTACACGTCCTTGCCAAGGATGAGATAGGGGTTCGATTCCCCTTATCCGCTCACGAAGCTAAAACCGCTCCTTTGAGGAGTGGTTTTTTGTTTAATCTAAGCCAAATACCCACTTTATTCTATTGACAGAAATTGTAAAATATGCTAGTATACTCCGTTGAGATAAGTTATGACTTACTCAGCCTATCACTCCCACGGGATCTGGTAGCTTACCAGTAAGAGCAATTTATGTCTTATCGAAAAGAGTTTCTTTTCGTAGCAG
>CAYLMF010000004.1:0-12897 GCA_964385005.1 uncultured Bdellovibrionales bacterium
ACCTTGAGCGGAGAGTAGAAGAACACAATACTTCAGCACTCGGTGCCAAGTATACACGAGGACGCCGGCCGGTGAAGCTCGTATATAGTGAGAAGTACGAGACTCGCTCTCTGGCTACGCGCGAAGAAATGCGACTCAAGAAACTAACCAAAGACCAGAAGTTGCAATTACTTGACGGACTATCAAAATAGCTCGTGTTTTATTGTATAATATAGGTGATAAGTTTTTTATTTAACTATATGTTTAATAAAGAGTGGTCTACTAAAAAAATAGTGTTGGTTTCATTGGTACCTATATATCTATTTGTGCCTCTTTTAGGTATTTTTATCACTGGTTATTTGCCAGGATTCTTAGAAACTGTAGTGACTGTTTTACTGATAACATCTCTTTCAATTCTATATTTTTTAAGCATGCCATTTTTAGGTATATATGAGAAATTAAATTTGATTGATTACGGAGGGTTTTTTATGCCAGCGATTCCTTCGCTGAAAGCATTTTTTATTACAGCTCTTTTCTATTCATTGCTATTATTTATAATTCTTACCTTTATTTCAAGAAGAGTAAAAAAATAAATGTAACTATAATTTTAAGTATATGAAAAAGTACTTAACAAAATATAAGAGAGTGTCCTATGGTTTCTTGGGCC
Organism: uncultured Bdellovibrionales bacterium; assembly: GCA_964385005.1. GTDB lineage: Bacteria > Patescibacteriota > Minisyncoccia > Moranbacterales > UBA1568 > UBA1568. The sequence goes on from CAYLMF010000004.1 coordinate 647, forward strand.
TCTCTGTTTTTGTATTAGGCAGTCTATATCCGAGCCAGTCGAGCGCAGGCGTGCCAGACGATTATGGTATCCCGTATGCAGATGCAACTTTGATAGAGTCAGATGCTACATGGTCTAGCACTGAGGTGCATGAAATAGCTAACCCTACGTACGTAGTCAATGGTGCCACACTTACTATAGAGCCGGGTACAGAAGTGAAGTTTGTTGATTCAGAATCCAATAATAATTATGGCTCTGGAGTACTGGGAGTGATAGATGGTACAGTAGTGGCTTCAGGGACGGAGCGTGCCAAGATTAGGTTTACAGGCGAGACACTGTCTTTTAGTCTTCTCTTTAGTCGTTATGATAGTGCCAGAGAAACGTCGTTGCTTCGCTACGTGGAAATAGGTGATGGTCAAGACGAGGCGCCGACTGATGGTGGTGGATTGGGTTGGTTGAGGGATATACTCGTAAATAAAGTCCTAGCCACAGCAAGTGGCCCTTCAAGTATCTACTATGGTGGAGGCAGGGTGATTATAGAAAATACGGTATTTAAGAATAAATACAATACCAGTATCTATGTCCAGGGAGGTGTAGAAGTAGAAGAGCAGTCAGGTGATTATCTCCATGTGAGTAACTCAAATTTTGAAGATTTACCCAGTGAGCCAACTATTGTGAGTCAGGCTGATTGTCCACTTGATGGAGAGTGTCGCTATCGCGTGAAGCTTCAGAATAATTATTATGGACTGGCAAGCGGTCCAGATGATACTACATTTGATGGGCCGAGTTTTGGCGCTACTTTTCGTACGAAGTCTCTGATTGCAGATCCAGTCATTATCGTGCCAGGGATACTAGGCTCAGATCAGAATAGTCATGGTATATGGGAAATTGATCCTATTCTTCATGTCTATGATGACCAAATTAAGTCACTAGAATCTAGTGGTTATACTAAGGGAGTAAATCTTTTTGTGATGCCGTATGACTGGCACAAGGACAATGTAATTACGGCAAGTCTGCTGAAGCAGCAAGTATTGGATGTAGTTCGTATCTCAGGAGTTTCCAAAGTAGACTTGCTAGCACATTCTATGGGAGGACTTGTGTCTCGTCAGTATATAGAGGGCAATGATTATGGCGATGACGTGGATCAGCTGATTACTTTAGGGACTCCTCATAGAGGAGCTCCTGAAAGTTATTTAAATTGGAGTGGAGGTGATTGTGTTTTGGATTTAAAGTGTTGGATTTTAAAAAAAGAGTTAAATAATGAAGCGGAGCATGCTGGGTATAGCGAGCTATACAAATATATTCAAGAAGGTGTAGTTTCGGTGGGGCAGTTACTACCAGACTATAGTTATTTGAAAAATACCTCAGATGGAAGTTTACGTGAGTATCCCGCAGACTATCCGCGGAATTTCTTTTTGGAAAATCTGAATAGTCAGGAGAATATTGATAAACTAAACCAGGTACGATTTTGGAATATAGCCGGAAATATACAAGGTGCTCAAACAACTACTAATGTACGAGTTGATACAGTTAGTGAAAATTTAGAAAATATATGGGCTTACGGAAAACCAGAGAATTTTGGTATAAGTAGTACAGATCAGGGAATCGTAAAGGGCTCTGGTGACGGAACGGTTCCATTAACGAGCGCGGAGTTTCCTCCTCAGGCAATTGATAAAAAGGTAGTAACTGCTGCACACACAGAGCTACCCAAAAAAGCTCAATGTGAGGCTCTAGAAGCGCTAACTGCTAAAACTGATTGTCAGTATATTGATGAATGGAGTATTACAAATATCCTTCGTTTAGATATTTTCTCCCCAATAGACGTTCAAGTGATATCGCCGTCGGGTAAGAGAGTTGGGAAGGACTTTGCTACAGGTGAGATACTGAGCGAAATTCCGGGCGCTTTCTATAGTGGCTATACTACTGAAACAGAATTTGTAACTATCCCTAATCCAGAAGACGGTGAATACCGCATCCTTACGGAAGGTGTCGATGGCGGCGGGCATTATCGTATAGAAGCAAGTAGTATCAAAGAGGATTCTGATACAGGGAGAGTGAGTCAATTTCAGAAAAACTTTGAGGGAGAAGCTGTGGCAGGTGCTGTAGTTGAGGCACCTCTTGTGATAGAAGATGCTGTAGTGGTGGTAGAGGAGGACTCTGGTGATACGACTCCACCAGAGACAACCATAGCCCTCTCTGGACTCATGGGTACCAATGGTTGGTACAGAAGCAAGGTCTCGGTAACACTAGTCACTGAGTCTGGGGCTACGACCGAGTACTCGCTTGATAATGGTAATTCTTGGATAAACTATACAAATCCTTTTGAGGTGACTCAGGGAGGTGTGAGCAAGGTCCTCTATCGCTCTGCCGACGAGGCTCAAAATATGGAGGTATATAAAGAGCAGGAAATAAAAATAGATACAGAAAATCCAGAAGGAATAATTAGTTTTGATACAATCACAGAAAAACTAAAAGTCTTTGGTAAAGAAGAGGGAGTTTCTGTGGTAGTGGGGGATAGTTGGTATCTCCTCACGGATCCAGCCGGCAATACTACCAAGCTCACATTTACCAAGACAAAAAATAGGAAGTCTAAAGATAGTTTTGTGCTCCAGAGTATTCAGTACGATCAGGAGCCAGTGATTGTCCTCAAAGATACAAAAATTAAGTATTTTTATAAGGATAATCAAAGGAGAGAACATGCCAAGGCATTTAGCGCATACCTAGAATCTGGCAATCAAAAACTTACTGCACACTATCTGCGTAAGAAAAACCGAACGTATATCATGGACAAAACAGAAACTGAAGATGATGATCCGGAGACCTGTGAAAGACGAAGAGTGACGAAGATTTTACCAGGACTAGTAGTGCCTTACATAGAAACATCTCAAGGAAAAGCGACTATAAAGTACTGATCAAAAAAATAGCAGAATGTGTCGTATCTAAAAAAGAAAAGGCCCGGAGTCGCTGTTGCGAATCCGGGTCTTTTGATCCCTGCACTCAAGGGAGTTCTGAACTAGTCGGCAGTCGATACAGGACGATGCCTGAATGTTGCCTTGAGGCCTTTGTGGCCATGGTGCTTGTATTGCTCTGCCCAGCTGCCGAGTTCATCCTCACTCATAGTGTAGAGGATTAGTGCATCTGCCGAGCGGATGGTACCGTTGGCGATGGCTCCGAGGATAGAGGCTTTGCGAGCCGCTGTCATACGATCACGGGGATCAGGTATAACACCTGTTTGGATGAGCTCTTTGGTAGGGGTTATAGGAACATGCGCGTTCATGGTTAGGGTCTCCTTGAGTGAACGGTAGGAATATATTAAAGCATGAAGAAGAGAGACTGTCTAGCGTCTCCGGAGGAAGAGGATGTACCAGGAACCAAGTGCAAGCGCGCTACCAGCGAGGAATGGAGTAGCTACGCCAAGGATACCTGAACCAAAACCAGCCAAAAGAGGGATGGTGCCTTGGGCGAGTGCCATGAGGGAGCCATTGATACCGAGAGCAGCACCTTGTTTGCTTGGGCCAACGCTTTTGCTGATGAGGGCAGTCATATTGGCCATAGTGAGACCATTGGGGATAGCCAGGAGTGGGACAATGCTATAAATCCAAATAAGAGAGGGGACAAAGGGATAGAGAGAGATAGCCACTGCCATCATGATGATGGTAAAGCGGAGAATCTGACGTTCCTTGTAGCGATGACTAATGATACGAAGGATAAAGGCTTGAGTGATGATAATCCAAAAACCCATAGCGCCAAAAAAAGTGCCAATAGCGGATTCAGAAAGACCAAAGCGAGCTACCAAGAGAATACCGATAAAAGAGGTAAAGAAGGTAAAGCTCGCAATATAAAGAAAGCTTGCGATATAGACTGGGCGGGCGTCGTGGTCACGCCAAGCAGCCTGGATGTTGTGGATACCTTTCCAGATGTGAAAGTTTTTTTCGGCTTTGCGGTTGAGGTGAGTTTCATCTAAGAAAAGTGAAATAGAAAGGACATTTACAATCCCGAGGGCGGCTGCAAACCAAAAAGGGGCAGCGGCGTTGTCGGTAGCAGATACGATAAAACCACCAAGCATCGGACCGACGATAAAGCCGACACCGACAGCTACACCGATAAGACCAAAGTTACGTGCTCGAAATTCAGGGAGGGTAATATCGGCAATGCTCGCTTGAGCGATAGAGAAGTTGCCACCAGCGATACCAGCTATGATGCGACTGATAAAGAGGATAAGGAGCGAGCCTGTCTCAATACCAAAGCCAAAGAGGAGTTGAGAAAGAGCCAAGATGCCCACTCCAAGGGTCAGGAGTTTTTTGCGACCGTAGACATCGGAGAGTTCCCCAAGAAGAGGCGCGGAGATAAACTGCATGAGACCAAAGAGGGCTGTGAGAAGCCCGGCCATAGTGTACTGAGCGCTCACTGAATAGCCTCCAAGCATGAAGGCTGGTGATGATGGGTCAGTAAAGATGATAGGGAGAACTGGGATAAGCATCCCGATCCCGATCATATCCAAAAGAATGGTCGCAAAAAGGACCGGAAAAACGCGTTTTGACATGGAGGTTATCTAAATGATTGAAAGTAAAGAAAAATCAGACTTACCAAAAAGAAACTCGTGGCCACAGGTATCAGCCAGAAAAGAAGTGGTCTCATAGAGTAAGACAAATGATTACTCTTTTAGTATAGCATTTTTTGGGATTGATTTGGTGGTATACTACAAGTATGAATACAACAAAACTTTTTATTATTAGTGGAATAGGAGTGGTAGTTCTGGGCTTTGGTATTTGGGTATGGTCAGACAAGACCGAAGAGGTTCTGCCAATTCAGACTCCGCCAGTGACAGACGAACAAAAAACCAAAAAAGCCGAGAAAGACTTGGTAGGTTTTTATCAAGGGGAAGCTACCAAAAAAGAAACAGATACAAAGTGGACAGCCAATATCCGTCTGGATGATGACAAAAAAGCAGTTTACTCACTTGACTCACAAAGAGAAAAAAGATCAGGAGGAGCAGAGACAGGTACTTGGTCTATCAAAGATGAAGATGAGATTCGAGTGGAGCTTACCATGAAAGGAGATGCACAATTGCCTGAGGCACGGGTTCTCGTGTTTCGTTTTGATACTGTAGCGGAGACGTTGACGCTCAAGGATTTTGATAAAGATGAATGGGGCAAGGAGGGAATTCAGGTGCGTAAGCAGCAAGACCTTGTAGGTACGAGTTGGACATGGCTCGAGACGACGCTCTCAGATGAAACCGAAGTAGTAGCTGATAGCAAACAGCTTTTTGCGATTACCTTTGGCCCAAAAAATACACTGGAGCTTACCACTGACTGTAACAAGGTAGGAGCAACCTACAAAATCGTCGGCACTGATACGCTCGTGGTAACACTCGGAGCAATGACGGAGATGTATTGCGAGAGTTCTCAAGAAGGAGACTTTTTGAAACACCTTGGGAGCGTAGAGACATTTCTCCTCGAAGGAAGTTCTCTTCGTCTGATGCTCAAGGATGAAGCAGGTACTATGACATTTACTCGTAAATAAAAATTAATAATTTTTAAGTAAAGTATATGGAGATTAATCTACTCATAGTGTTGGTCTGCGGGGTAGTGGCTATGGTAATTGGTGCACTTTGGCACGGGCCTATTTTCGGGAAGGCTTTTATGTGGGCGAATAATTGGCCTGATTGGGAGGGTTATTCAAAAGAAGAGCAGCAAAAAAAGCAAAAAGAAATGATGCCCATGTATGGGGTACAGTTTTTATTTTCACTTTTGCAGATTTATATTTTGGCACATTTTCTCAAGGGCTGGAGTGATGCGAGTCCATATGAGGTAGCGGTTTGGCTGTGGCTTGGCTTCATGGTGCCTGTAGTTGCCGGTAATGCTATATGGAATATCAACTCAGGCAAGCAACGTCTGACTTTGTTTGGAGTGGTGGCAGGGTATCAGCTGGTATCAATGCTCGCCTTTGCATTTATTCTTAGTCATTGGGGCTAGCGTATGACTCATAAAAAAGTTTTTCTCATATTGCTGGCTTTGTACGGAGTGTTGTTTCTCGGGCTGGCTTTTAATCCAGTTGATCGGACTACCTGGTTGGTAGAAAATCTCACCGTGTGGATTATCGTCGGGATTTTGGTAGGGCTCTATAGAAAGGGGATAGTCTTCTCTTCTTTGGGTTATGTACTCATGTTTGTACTGATTTATCTCCATACTATCGGAGGGCACTATACGTTTGCTCTTGTACCCTTTGACTGGTTTAGTGATTTCTTTGGGTTTGAACGTAATCACTATGACCGTATTGCTCATTTCTCAGTAGGATTTTATGCCTATGCTATTATCGAGCTCATGGTGAGAAACAAGGTGACCACATCACGCTTTATCCTCTACACGTATCCAGTGCTGGCTATCGCTACTATTGCTATGAGCTATGAATTGATTGAGTGGATATATGCTGCAGTAGCAAATCCAGAAGCAGGGATAGCGTATCTTGGTAGTCAGGGGGATATCTGGGATGCCCAAAAAGACATGCTCGCTGATACGCTCGGAGCTATAGTGGCAGTGGTACTGTATGCTTTGGTGAAAAAAAATGATGTACTGTCGAAGCGATAGTATGAAAGGGTGTATATAAAAAACACCCGAGAGGGGTGTTTAGAGTGAATCGATAAGCGGCTGGATGTCCTTTTGCTCTTGAGTGAGGGGACGTTCTTTCTTTTCTGGCAAGAAAATTATTGTCAAAATCACAAGGATGAGGCTAGCCAGGAGAATATAGAGAAGGTTTTTGTGCATATGTGGTAAGTATTATTTACCAGTTGGTCCGATATCTTCCCAGGCGTCAGTGCGGTCAGCATCGCGGAGACGGTCAATTTCTTGGTCAGGATTTTGGATAGCCAGGCGTACTTCTTCGTCGGTACGACCAAAGTAGCGTTTGCGACCGATTTTTTCGACATAGAGTGCCTCGAGTTCTTCTCGGGTCAGGGTTTCTAGGTCAAGGGGAGTCTCTTCTTGGGGAGATGTTTTGGGTGATTCAGTACCGGTAAGAAAGGAGAATGGGATTTGTTCCATAGGCTTGAGTTAGTCGATTGTGTATATATTATAGCACTAGGGCTACATGCTATACTAAGGGCATTGTAAAAGACAAAAATATGACCAAAAACAACCTTATTTACCTTGATACCGAAACCACTGGCCTCGGACCAGATGACCGCCTGTGTCAGCTCGCCTATACCTTTATGGGTGAAGAGCAGGAGGCGCTTTTTAAGCCGCCGCTACCGATTTCTATCGACGCTATGTCGGTGACCCATATCACCAATCGCATGGTAGAAGACAAAGAGACGTTTGCTGAGAGTCGTATGAAAATGGACCTTATGAGACTTCTCGCAGAAGGCAATGTGCTCGTGGCTCACAATGCTCGCTTTGATGTGGATATGCTCCGGAGAGAAGATATTGTCGTGAAAGAGTTTATCGATACGTTTAAGGTGATCTATTTTCTCGATGAAACTGATGCGATACCACGCTACGCTTTGCAGTATCTCCGCTACTACTTTGATCTCAATATCGATGAGGCGCCAGCTCATAGTGCACTCGGCGATGTCCGTGTACTCGTCGCTCTTTTTGAGTACCTCTTCGGTATGATGATGGAGCGTATTGGCGATGAAGGACAGGTGCTTGCGCAGATGATCGACATCTCAAGTAAACCGCTACTCTATCGAACATTTACGTTTGGCAAGCATATGGGTAAACCAGTCAAAGTGGTGGCCGATGAAGACCCGGGTTATATCAACTGGCTTCTCAATCAAAAAATCATGAGCCGTGAAAATGGTGAGGATGATGATGAGAACTGGATCTATACACTCGATTTTTATGTGAAGAAATAGGATTAACTGAATAAAGAAGCAAAGAAGTGAATCTCACTAAGACAGAGTTTAAGGAATATCTTTTGTGCGACAAGAGTTTGTGGCTCAAAAAAAATAAACCAGAGTTGTATACGGCTGGTGAGTTTTCATTGTTCCTTCAGAAGATTCTCAAGGATGGTGATGAAGTAGAAAGCTACGTACAAAAACTCTTCCCTGAGGGAGTAATGATTACCGGATCTAATCTGGCATTGCTCGAGAAGACCAAAGAATTGCTGGGAGATAAGGGAACGCTTTTTCAGGCTACGTTTGAGACCGAAGCGGGACTTTTTGCTAAGGTAGATATCTTGAAGTGGAACCAAGAAACCGAGAAGTGGGATGTCTATGAGGTTAAGGCGAGTACTGAAATCAAAAGTGACTTCAAGCATAACCACCTCAAAGATATTGCTTTTCAGGTAGCAGTGGTTGAGGAAGTACTCGGTACAGAAGAGGTGGGGGAAAATTTTATCATCTATATCAACAAGGACTATCGCCGTGGCGAGACACTAAACCTGGAAGAGCTATTCATCACCGAAAACATGACCCGAGAGGTACATGAGATTTTGTCAGAGGTAAAAGAAGAAACGACTACCGCTCTCAACCTCCTTCACAAAGAAGAAATAACGTACCAGGATTGTCCGTGTTTGTATCGCACGACTGGCCAGCGTTGTGATACTTTTTTCTTTTTTAATCCGGATGTGCCAGAGTATGCCGTGCACAATATCGTGAGTGGCAAGAAGCTAACGCAACTTGTAGATGAGCGCATCTTTGAAATAGAAAATATTCCAGAAGATATGAAGCTGACTCTCATTCAGGCTGCCAAAGTAGATCTCGTAAAGTCTGGAGTACCAAGAATTGATCATGACGCTATCCGAGAGACACTCTCCGGGCTCGTATTTCCGCTCTATTTTCTCGACTATGAGACTCTGGCCAAGCCAATGCCGCCACTCCCCGGATACAAGCCAAATCAAGCGATTGTGTTTCAGGTGTCTGTGCATAAACTTACAGAGGATGGGACACTTGAGCATTTTGAGTATTTGGCCGATGACATCGAGCATGCTTCAGAGGGTTTGGTCAAAATGCTTCAGGAAGTAGTGGGCGACACCGGGCATGTGATTGTGTGGTATGAGAGTTTTGAGAAGGGGCGCAATGCCGAGCTCGCCGAGCTTCATCCGGAGGCGCGAGAGTTCTTTATGCAGATGAATGAGCGAGTATTTGATCTTATGAAGGTATTTACTCAGTACTATGCCGATCCGGCTTTTGGTGGCAGTTTTTCTATCAAGAATGTCTTGCCGGTGATGCTCCCAGAGCTTACGTATAAGTCACTGGAGATTCAAAACGGTACCATGGCACTCTCTGAATGGGAAAAGATGGTAACTGGTAAGATGACACCTGAGTACCGGGCACAGACCAGAGAAAACCTCCTTCGCTATTGTGAGCTCGACACTCGAGCAATGGTAGAGCTCTACAAAATCCTCAAAGCCAAAGTGGGTCTATGAAAATCTTTGTGACCGCCAAAACCAACGCCAAGCTTGAGAAAATAGAGTGCCTCGATAAGACACACTACAAAGTAGCCGTCACAGCCAGTCCTATAGATGGCAAGGCCAATCAGGCCCTGATAAAAGTCCTTGCGAAGCACTTTGGAGTAGCCAAGAGTTTGGTAGAGCTAAAGTCGGGTGAAACCAGTAAACAAAAAGTGTTTGAGATTTTAGTGTAAATTGTAATCCATGAGAAAGTATTTGTATGCGTATCCTTGCTATAGCCGATAGGCCTCCAAAAAGAAAAATCAAAGAGATTATCAGTGAACAAAAGATTGATTTGATAATCACTCTGGGGGACCTGCATCAATCAGATATTCGTGAACTAGAGGATATCACTCATATCCCCAAGATAGGGGTGTATGGTAATCATGATTCAGGTATGTACTTTGAGCCACTTGGTATCAAAAATATGCATCTTGAGACGTACGAGCAAGATGGCATTGTATTTGGAGGCTTCCAAGGATGTGTACGCTACAAAGAAAATCCAGACGCTATCATGTGCACCCAAGATGAGGCCACGGAGCTGATGAAGGATTTCCCACGTGTAGACGTATTTCTCACGCACTGTCCACCATATAGAATAAACGATGAGCCCGATGAGTTGGCACATCAGGGATTTAGAGCATTGCGAGAGTATGTAGAGATGTATGCACCAGCCTATTTGTTCCATGGTCACACCTATCCCACCGAAGAGAGCATAGTCAGGAAGTTTGCCGGTACAAAGATAGAGTATGTCTTTGAAGATAGGGTATTGGAAATAGATATCACACGTTAAGGGTCTATGGAGAGTCAAAAATCAGTAGTAGCAAAAAAGAAGACATGGAAAATAAAGGCCAAGGTGTTTACGTATTCCGTAGAAACCACGAGTTGGTATTTTGTCTCGGTGGATCAAAAAATCACCGATGAGATAAAAAAGAAAGCGACAAAGAAGGTAGGCTTTCAGTTTGTGCCCGTAGAGGTGACAGTGGGCGAAACTACTTGGCGGACAACTCTTTTTCCTGCCAAAAATAAACCCTATTTATTGGCGCTCAAGAAAGATGTACGGATTCGTGAGGATATCCATGTGGGAGAAACGATAGAAGTGCATTTTCGCTTGATCTAAAGAGGTTTTTAGGGGTCTGGTATAATAGATGATATTTAGAATGATACGTTATGCAATTGTACCGATTTAGCCCTATACAGAGTAGTGAAGAATTATTCAAAGCAATTGAGTATATTCACTTTGCTTGCTTTGCACTTTGTAAACAATCTTTTGGACGTTACTTACCGATTGCTGGTAATGTAGGGGTGTTTTGTCACTATGATGATGAGTACGAGACATTGATACAAATCAGAAAACAGCTAACTGAGCCATCGGATAATCCAGATCAAAAATATTTTCTACTACATGAACCTATAGTCATTCCTGCTCATGGAGAAGTGCCGGAGACTACATATACACATTTGTATATACGCAGACCAGATCCATATAGGGCTCAGGTGGGAGATGTAGATTTTGAGTTACCCGAGAATGAATATGAAGTTCTCAAGCAATCTCTTCTTAGTGGCCAGTCCATAGTGGGAGCAAGATTGTTTGAGCGTCCTGATCTGGATATGATAGAGCTCTACCATCCAGATGTAGATGCTTTGGGTTACGTGAGCCCGCCTTTTATTACCGAGAAGGTACGTGTTAAGCAATCTGAATTCACTAAGCTCTAGTAAGTAATGACGTATGCAAAAGATAGAGCTTAAAAACCGTAAAGACCAGAAGATAATTGGACTGCTCCATATACCAGAAGGTGAGGTGAGGGGGGCAGCCGTGATTCAGCATGGCTATGGCGGGTCAAAAGAAGAAAAGCACATCCAGGTACTCGAGAGCGTGTTGTATAAGCATGGTTTTATTACTTTTAATTTTGATACCACCAATTCTTTTGGAGAAAGTGACGGTACGTATTGGGAAGCTCGACTTGGATTGCATGTAGAAGATCTGGAAGATGTGATTAAATGGGTGCAGCAGCAAGTATGGTTTCGGCGACCATTGGTGCTTACTGGGCATAGTATGGGCGGACATGCAGTTGCACGGTATGCAGAAGAGCACCCAGAAGAAATAGATTTACTGGCCCCTATTGCACCAGTGGTATCGGGTGCGCTTTCTTGGGAAACCCATCAGGAAAATGACGCTGAAGGATTCGCAGCTTTTAAGAAGTGTGGGTATCGAGAGATTGTGAGCCAGAGAACAGGTCTGGTAAGGAAGTCTCCTTGGGCAGAAATGGAAGAAAGACTTAATCATGACCTTTTACCTTTAGCCAAAAATCTCACCATGCCGACGCTTTTAGTAGCAGGCACTCAAGATGAGAGTTGTCGTCCTCAGGATATCAAGCTGCTGTATGATTCCTTGCCATCAAATACCAAGAATCAGTATAGAGAAATAGAAGCTGCACCACACACCTACCGCACAGAAGAACATCTACAAGCTCTCTATGAGATTGTCGATAGTTGGCTAAAAGAGAATATCTCCCAATAACATTCAATACACAAAATGACTCAAGAAACAGCCCTCAAAATTCTTCGTTCAGGCCAAAGCGTGTTTCTCACTGGAGAAGCGGGCTCTGGAAAGACGCATACGGTCAATGAATACGTAAAGTACCTCCGTGCCCACGGGATTGCTTTTGCTGTGACCGCCTCAACTGGTATCGCTGCGACTCATGTAGGCGGGATGACTATACACTCATGGAGTGGTATTGGTACAGCACAGAGTCTAGATGAAAAGGGAATCAAAAATATTGCGAAGGTGGCACATGTCGCCAAGCGTATCCGTAAGGCGCAGGTACTCATCATCGATGAAATCTCTATGCTCGATGGTCGTGTACTCTCGCTCGTAGAGA
>CAYLMF010000004.1:12997-19912 GCA_964385005.1 uncultured Bdellovibrionales bacterium
CTCATCATCGATGAAATCTCTATGCTCGATGGTCGTGTACTCTCGCTCGTAGAGACGGTCTGCCGTGTGGTGCGTAAATCTTCTATGCCGTTTGGCGGGATGCAAGTAGTCTTGGTGGGTGACTTTTTTCAGTTGCCACCAGTCACTGGATATGGACAGACAGCGGAGTATGCTTTCCAGAGTGAGGCTTGGGAACGGCTCGTGCCAACGGTCTGTTATCTCGAAGAACAGTATCGTCAGGAGGATCAGTCGTTTCTCTCTATTCTTACCGCTATTAGGCAGAATACTTTTGAAGAGGGTCACTATGAGGCTATACGGGGTCAGATGGTCAGTCTTGAGGAAGCGCCGCGCGATGTGACTATTTTGTATTCACACAACGCCCAGGTAGATGCTATGAATCTGACAGAGCTCAAGCGTCTTCCGGGCGTAGAGCAAAGCTATATCATGGAGGTGGAGGGTCGCGAGACTGCCGCTAATGCCTTGATTCGTGGTTGTCTGTCTCCTGAAAAACTGGATCTAAGAATCGGAGCAGTAGTGATGTTTACCAAAAACAATCCAAGTGTCGGATACGTCAATGGTACGCTTGGGACAGTGATTGCTTTTGACGAAGAGACTCTCTTTCCGATTATCAAGACCAAAACAGGCAATATCATCCAGGCTACCCCGGTAGACTGGACGCTTTCAGAAGGGGATGATGATCTGGCTACTATCACACAGCTGCCACTCCGACTGGCGTGGGCTATGACTATACACAAGAGTCAGGGAGTGAGCCTCGATGCTGCTGTGATGGACTTGTCTAAGACATTTGAGTACGGCCAAGGCTATGTAGCCCTTTCACGGGTACGGACTCTTCGAGGGGTACATCTTCTTGGTATCAACAATAAAGCGCTTCAGGTGCACCCGGAGATACGAGCAGTGGACCAAGAATTCAAACGAGCATCCAGGCAGGCAGAAGTGCAACTGGTAGGGAGGGACAAAGAAATGCAGGCCCAAATGGAGGACAACTTTATCCTTGTCGCTGGAGGAAAAAGAAGGAGCTAAGAGAAACGGTGGATAACTGACACAGAAAACTCTTGACAGAGATTATATAGTGTAGTATATACAATATATAAGGATAAACAGATATGCGTGGTCGACGCATTTTCTCTTCCCTATATAGTGTATAAATTACAATAAATAAAACAAGCAGTGACGAAGGAGGAGGAGGGAGTCTCATTAATATTTAAGACAGACGAGTATGATACAGGCATTTTTTGACATCAACAATATATTTTTTACGCTCTGGGGTTACCCGATGAGCTACTTAGAGTTCTTTGGTACGATTTTAAACATTATTACCGTCTGGCTTGTAGCCAAGAAAAATATTTGGAATTGGCCAGTAGGTATAGCGGCGGTGATTCTCTTTGCAGTACTTTTCTATCAGATACGACTCTACTCAGATTTCTTTGAGCAAATCTACTTTTTGTTTACCGGTATCTGGGGTTGGGTAGTTTGGACTAAGCTTCGTAGTGCTGAAACAAAAGAAACAAAGACGACCATCAAGACAAGTACATGGCAGTGTAACTTCCTGGTTCTCTTCGCTATTGCTTTGGGGACGCTAGTCCTTGGCGCATTTATGTCACGAATACACATCTTTTTCCCAGCATTTTTTCCAGAGGCTACGACCTTTCCTTTCCTAGATGCTTTTACGACAGTGGCGAGTTTTGCAGCTCAGATTTTACTGATCTACCAACGAGTAGAAAACTGGTATCTGTGGATTATTATTGATGTGATAGGGGTTTGGTTGTACAACGAAAAAGAAGTGAAGTTTGTAGCGATTCTGTATTTCATCTTCTTGATTCTGGCTACCAATGGTTTGATTCGCTGGCAGCGTGAAATCCGCGCACACCAAGAGGCTCTTCGACAGCCAAAAAGAGAGGAGGGGGAGGTCGTATGACTCGAGGAGTAGTAGTGGGTAAGTTCTACCCGTTTCACAAAGGACATGCCTACCTTATCGAAACCGCAAAGGCAGAGGTAGACCAGTTGATAGTCTTGGTCTGTGATAAATCGGATCAAATCTTTACCGGAGAAGAACGCGCACTTTGGATTCGAGAAGCCTTTCCAGATGTGGATGTACGCGTGATGCGAGATATCATGAATGATGATGATTCAGAGCTTTGGGCACGCTATACGATACACTTCTTGGGTTTTCGACCTGATGTGGTATTTACTTCAGAGGACTACGGCGCACCTTGGGCGAAGTATCTAAAGTGTCGCCATGTCCTTGTAGATCAACCCAGAAATATAATACCTATCTCAGCGACTAAAGTACGCAGGCATCCTTTGCACGAATGGCAGTACTTGAGTGAGCCGGTACGAGCGCGCATCGTAAGGCGAGTAGCAATTATGGGAGCTGAGTCTACTGGCACCACGACACTCGCAAGAGACCTTGCAAAACACTACGACACAGTATGGGCACCAGAGTTTGGGCGTTTCTATAGCGAAGGCAAGATCACCGGAGATTCTTCTTGGAAGACACGCGAGTTTCGCTACATCGCTGATATGCAAAACAAGCTTGAGGATGCTCTCGCCAGACAGGCAGAGAAAGTGCTTTTTTGTGACACCAACGCTTTCGCAACACGCCTTTGGCATGAGCGGTATATGGGGTATATGGATAGGGGAGTAGAAGAGTTTTCAAAGTGGAGGGAATATGATGCTGTGATAGTGACCTCACCAGACATCCCCTTTGAAGATGATGGGCTTCGTGATGGTGAGCATATTCGTCACGCTATGCACAAGCGTTTCTTGGCCTTACTCCAAGAAGAGGGGATAGAGTACATCCTCGTAGAGGGTACACGCAAGAATCGTTTGGCAGAGGCAAAGCGGGTGGTCGATACGCTCTTGAAGCAGGATGGAGATATCTTTGAATCTCTTCCAAAGCGTGTATCTCGTGATGAATTGACAATTGCGTATGAAAACGTACTATAAAGGTGTAAGAAAAACACCATTATATGACTTCTTCACTTCCAACCAAAACTCCACTTGTGGCTGTTGATACACTTGTCTTCACCATTCTCCAAAATAAATTGGTGGTGCTTTTGGCACAAATTGGCGGAGGGCCCTACAGGGAGAAATGGGCGCTTCCTGGTGGACTTGTGCAGCAAAAAGAGTCACTCGATGATGCGGTAGAAAGAGTGCTCCATGAGAAAGCAGGTGTCAACGATATTTATCTCGAGCAACTCTATACGTTTGGTGATCCAGCAAGAGATAAGCGCGGACGAAGTATCTCAGTGGCCTACTATGCGCTCGTGAACAATGAGCACTGCTCGCCTAAGAAAACAGACTACAATGTAGACATCTCTTGGTACCCAGTGAGCAAATTACCAGAGCTGGCTTTTGACCATAAGAAGATTATCCAGTGTGGGGTAGAGCGTCTTCAAAATAAACTGGGTTATAGCAATATAGCCTACGCGCTACTTCCGAAAGAGTTTACTTTGACAGAGCTACAAACAATCTATGAAGCCATACTCGGAAGAGAGCTCGACAAGCGTAATTTTCGTAAGAAAATTCAGGCTACTGGTCTCGTGAAGGGTATTGGGAAGAAGCGTCACCAGGGGGTGAGTCGACCAGCTCAACTCTTTGTCTTTGCTGAAAGAAAGCCAAGAATCATAGATGTACTCTAGAGTTATCCACAGAAAGGGCTGTCAGAGTATTGACAGTCTTTTTGTTTGGATATATAGTGTAGATAATACACTAATATAGACGAGGAACAGGACCGGGAAAAGGTCCATCATCAATACCTATATAGTGTATAAAATACAATAAATCAGAAAAGGGAGAAGTCCTGATTCTGATAGTTCATTAACAACCAGTAAACGAAAGAAAGGAATAGCTATGCTTATCATCAATCTGACCGAAGGGTTTGAGCCTTTTGGTCCTGGCGTGAAGCCACTCAAAAACGAACTTTTTCCGAGCGGCTCTGAAGTTCGCTTCGAACTGGCGGAAGGGTTTGAGCAAGAGGGAGGATTCGATGGTCGAGTGCTCCTCACAGTCAGGGTCAAGACCTCTGACTGCATCATGAAGGTGCTCATGGCAGCTGATGCCGTCAAGCGTATCCCTGGGGTGCGTGAGGTGGAGCTCTTTATGCCGTACTTTCCGTACGCACGCCAAGATCGAGTGATGACCTATGGTCATCCACTTTCTGCTCGAGTGATGGCCGGCCTGATCAATAGTGTCGGTTTCAGTCGGGTGATGATCTATGACGTGCACTCGGATGTCTCGTCGGCACTGCTTGATCGCTGTGTCTCGATAACCAATACGGCATTTGTCCAGGCGGTCCTTCGGGACAAGAAGGATTATATCTTGCTGTCGCCAGATGCTGGCGCCTACAAGAAGATCCAAAAGCTTGGCGAAGCAGTTGGTTTTGAAGGCGATATCGTCACGGTCAGCAAGTCACGCAATGTCACCACGGGCTATATGGTCATGTCGGTGCCAGAGTATGATTTCGATTCGCGCGACATCTACATCATCGATGATATCGGTGAAGGCTGCATGAGCTTTCGTCTGATTGCCGAAAGGCTTTTGGCCGGTGAAGGCAAGATGAAGGTGGGCAAGATCAATCTCGTGTTGTCGCACGGTGTTTTTTCCGGCAAAGCCGAAGAAAACATGCGAGGCTTCATAGACCAGGTCTATACCACTGACTCCTTTGCTGGAGCCCGATTTGACTTCGTAACGGAGATACCACTATGTCCAAACATCCTTACCTAGATCACGACACCTGCGTCAAGCGCCTCTTGGAGTGGCACGAAAAGAACGGTCGACTCATCGTCGCTTATGACTTTGATAACACCGTCTATGACTATCACCACAAGGGACATGACTACAGTGAAGTGGTCGACCTCATCAGGCGAGCCAAGCAAGCAGGGTGTTACCTTATTGTCTTTACGGGCAACGAGGATAGCACCCTGGTGCGAGGCTTTCTCGATGAGAACAGCATACCGTACGACCAGATCAATGAGCAGGCGCCATTTGTGCTAACCACCGCTCGGAAGATCTACTACAACCTGCTTCTCGACGATGCCGCTGGTCTCCTATCGGCCTCGGCTCAGCTGGAAGCATTTCTCAATCTGATTTAAGCAAAAGGACTATGACTATGACCAAGTTCACTCATGCAGAACGTCTCGCTATCATTGCGGACGGAGGATTCATTTCCTCGACCAAGGAAAACCCACTTTTGGCGACTGACGTCTACAAGATGGGTCATATGGAGCAATATGCTCCAGGCACCGAAAAGGTGTATTCCTATCTTGTCGCCAGAAGCGATGAGCACTTTTCCGAAGCGGTCTTCTTTGGTCTTCAGTATTACCTCGAAGAGTATCTCTCGGTACCGCTCGAGCCCTGGATGGCTGATGAATTCCTCAATATGCGGCGCCATATTCTGGGAGTGGAAAGCTCACCAGAGGTGGAGAAAAAGATTCGGTCGCTCTGCGCTCTCGGATACTGGCCGCTTGAAATCAAGGCGGTCCCCGAGGGCAAGGTGGTGCCGGTCAAAAATGTGCTCATGACCCTGACCAACACCATCTCCGGCTTCGGCTGGGCGGTAGGCTTTCTCGAAAGCCTCATCATCAAGGAATGGTACCCCACGACAACCGCTTCTTGCTCGCGCAAGTATCGGAAACTCGTGGATCGGATGTTTGATGCCACGGTCGATGAAGACATGTATTTTCTCCGGGATTTCTCGGTGCATGACTTCGGTTACCGGGGCGATGGCAGCGAAGAAGGCGCTATGCTTACCGGCGCAGCTCACCTCTTGTCTTTCCTCGGCAGCGATACGGTACCGGCACTGTCGTTTGTGGTTCGTCATTACCAGGCGAACTACAAGTCGATGCTTATGGCGTCGGTGCCAGCCAGCGAGCATAGTGTGATGTGCAGTTTCGGCCGCGCCGATGAACTCGGTGCTTTCGAGCACATGCTCGATCTGTATCCATCTGGCATCGTCAGCATCGTCTCGGATACGTTCGATGTCTACCGGGTGTTGACGGAGTTCGCTCTGCGACTCAAGGAGCGTATCTTGGGGCGTGACGGCAAAACTGTTTTTCGGCCGGACAGTGGGAACCCGGAATACATTATCTGCGGTGATCCGAATGCACCGGAAGGAAGCAATGAATGGAAGGGGGCGATACGGCTCCTGGATGAAGTGTTCGGCTCGACGGTGAATAAGAAGGGCTACAAGGTCCTCAATCCGAAGGTCGGCCTCATCTATGGCGACGGCATGTATTTTGAACGCTATGAGCGCACGCTCAAACGTCTTCAGGATATGGGCTATGCTGCTTCCAATCTGGTGATTGGGGTGGGTGGTATCCTCCGCAATCACAGTCGTGACACCATGGGGTTTGCTATCAAGGCTACCTATGTGGAAGTCAACGGCGAACAGCGTGATATCGAAAAGGATCCGGTGACGGATCCGGGCAAGAAGTCGCACAAGGGGCTTCTGGTTCTCGAGCGTGACGCCAATGGAAACTATGTGACGGTCGACGAAGTTGACTGGGCACGTGAGCAGACGGGTGAGCTGGTGACAGTATATCGTGATGGCCAGATCACTCGACTGTATACCTGGGAAGAAGCACGTGCCAACGCGGCAGTGTAGATTACTCAGGTGGGCGGTTGCAAGAAAATTCTTCTTGCAACCGCCCTTTTTTATAAAAAGAAAAAAGCCCTCAATGCGGGCAAACGGGTCTGGGTCCCTGGAAGTAAGTATCGGAAAAAAATTTACTTTTTTCCCCGTAATAAACAGGTGGGTCCCAATTGGGGAGCCGAAGCTCCTTCGCTTACCTTTCTGAAGGCTTTCGTATCTATTATAGCACAAATAAAAATGCCGCCTCCTCAGTGTTACCGAGGAGGCGGTGGACAGGTGAATGGCCTTTGGTAGCGAAGCTG
>CAYLMF010000004.1:20012-35069 GCA_964385005.1 uncultured Bdellovibrionales bacterium
CTCAGTGTTACCGAGGAGGCGGTGGACAGGTGAATGGCCTTTGGTAGCGAAGCTGGTAGACGATGTGTCCATCAGAGTTCTGCCAGTATTCGAGGGTCGGAAGACACTCTCTTGGCATGCGACTGCCATAGGCCCTTTGGTATCGAAGGAATGCTTCGTGGATGGAAATTGTTAGTTGTCCTTCGCCCCAGTCATTGTTGATACTGAGACGCGAGAAAACATCAGGCCAGACACGAGCAACCAAAGCGTTGCGTTCTTGGAGGATGGCATCAATTTGGGTTCTGCAGGCCGGTGTGCGGATACAGGTACTGAAGCGTTGGAAATTATTCCTGAGTGCCGGCGAACGACGCATCAGTTCATCTTCAATACTTTCAATACGAGTCTCTCCCCAAGTAAGGCGAGTCTTTTCCCAAAAGACAAGTGGACGATGGAGCCCTTGGAAAGAAAGTCCTGCGAGGATGGCAATATATGCCAATATGAAAATACTTATCCCCCAAAGGAGATAGCGGTAGCGCTTAAGCATGGCTAGCTCCTTGGTTTGAGTGGAAAGAACAAGAGGAATTCCTATACTACCAAAAAGACAAAAGAGGGTCAATAATCCTTGACCCCAGTACCATCGACAATAGATGTATTGAAACTGAAGCTTCAGGCGTAGCCGCCTGACGGCTTAGAATCTCCGATCTTAAGAAAGATGCCTTTAGTATGGTACGGGGTTGACGAAAGAAGATCCGAGGAGTAGGCTTTTGGGGTACATCTCAATCCAGAGGTGTGCTTTTGAAAAGAAGGGTAAACCAAACATGCGTTCAAACGCAGCAATCAAGATCCAGCAGCCTGGTCGCGGTCGTGGCAACACTGACTCGCGTCACGCCAGCCTGGCTTCTGTGGGGCAAAAGGTTTCCGAGGGGGAAGAAGGGGCATCTTCGACGGTAGCAGCCAGGAAGCCCGGTGAACAGCGCGTGCTGTTCTGGAATCTCTCGGCATCTGCCAAGGAGGCGCTCGAGGCCAAGGCCGAGGGCACTCGCTATCAGGGCGCGAAAGACATCGAAGAATCGCTTCCGTGCGGCACAAAGGTGACAGGCCCGCTTCGGACCCGTGAATTTCTCCAGTACCTCTGCACCTTGCAGAAGTCGGATGCGACCATCGAATTTTCGGCGGCCGGCCAGAAGAAGCGGGGGGTTTTCTATCCCCTGACCTGCTCGGATGAAGATCCGGTAGCAGAGGCCATGTCGAGCGCGTTGGCCATCACCAGCTAAGGCTGGTACCAATCGAATAGGGGCGGGTTCTGAGATTCTCAGGACCCGCCTCGTTACTTTTTATAGGGGGTATTTTTGATAAAAAACAGAGGGTTGACTAAAATAGATTCTTGTGTTAATGTATAAGCGCTGAATTTTTGGACAGTTGTTTTGAAAGAAGGGGATATCTGATGAGTTTTGGTAAGTTACCCGCACAAGAATTGCGGGCGCGCACTGTCGCTGAGGGCCTTTCGGACTATAGAAGCGAAGCAGATATGCGTCGTGATGAGGTGGTCAGCCTCCTTAATCGGCGGTTTCCGTATGGTCTTGATGGTAAGACACATGGGCTAATGCTTCCCAATGAGCTGGACATGGCCAAAGCTGCCATCCAGCGCTCGGTGACAGCTTTCTGTCATGAACGGCATGGAGCCAATATCAACGCTACGAGCCGGCTCATTAATCCGGCTTGCGAGATGTTTTCCTATTTCCTTTATTCGGAGGAGGCAGGATGGTATCGGGTGACTCCCGATTCGGCAATCTTCTTCGATGAAGCAGAGGCAGCCTAGGGCGAATCCTGAAATCAGGAAAATTGAAGGCGGCGTATTCCCAAACGGGTTGCGTCGCTTTTCATTTATATAAAAAAAGAAGACGACTAGTGGCAGGTTTACCATTAGTCGTCAGTGAGGGGGAGATGGTGATGGAGCCGCTCGAGGAGGGCTTCATTTTCTGGAAAGGTGAAGTTGTCTTCATCTTCGTGGCCCCAGGGGTCATCGGAGCGCCATTTTTTTCGCCGACAGGTGGTGTGGACAATTTTTCCATGCTGCCAGGGACGCTTACCTTTGAGGGATTTCCTCAAGGTAGAATTTTCTCTGTCAGAGACTCGTTTGCGGACCTCTGCAAACCAGGCGTTGTATTGTTCACGATTTTGCTCGTGATACACTTTCCGTCGATGAGCAGCCCACGCAAAAGCCTTGTTGAAATTGACGCCACGCTCCTTGATGTCTATGAGAATTTCATCAGCCATAAGGCTGTAAACATCGCCTTTTGGCATGAAGCATCTCCTTTTATAGGTACTCGTATTTCTACTACACACCCAGAATGAAAAAATGTCAAAAATATAGCCTAGACAAAAGTATTTGCCAGAGGTAAAGAAAGAGTGCTTGAATGCTTATATGGAAAAAAGAGTCACAAAAAACCTTTGGGAAGAGCAGGTAGCTTTATCTGATTTTCTTCGCAAGAACACACTGCCTGAATATCCGGGAGTGTATTTTTTCTTGTCTTCAGAAAAAGAGATTCTCTATATCGGCAAGGCTACATCGCTTCGAGATCGAGTGAAGAGTTATTTTGTCCAGGATATGCTTGAGACACGTGGGCCAAAGATAGAGTTGATGATGAAGTCTATTGCTTACATAGGCTACCGCAAAAGCGACTCTGTTTTGGAGGCACTACTCCTGGAATCAGAGCTTATCAAAAAAGTACAACCGCTCTATAATACGAGCTCTAAAGATGACAAGAGTTACAATCAGGTAGTGATTACCAAAGAGACGTATCCAAGAGTGCTGGTGGTGCGTAGTCGAGATATAGCACAGGGGAAATTTACGGCAGCTATTAAATATTCATTTGGGCCTTTTCCTGATGGAAGTGGACTACGTGAAGCGATGAAAATAGTCCGTAAGCTTTTTCCGTATCGGGATAAGTGTACGCCATATGAAGAGATGAATGAAAAGACAAGGCTCAAAGCGCGGCCGTGTTTTTCGGCGCAAATAGGACTCTGTCCAGGAGTATGTATAGGAAGTATAAGTGCCAAAGAGTATCAGGGTATTTTGCGGCATATACGGTTACTTTTTCAGGGCAAGAAAAATACTATCTTGGCCGATTTAGAAAAGGCGATGACTTTGGCAGCCAAAGAGCAGCGCTATGAAGAGGCACAAGAAATAAAGAAGGTACTTTTTGGTTTGAAACATATAGAAGATATTGCTTTGGTAAAAAATGATTTAGCTGAAGAAGAGCGTCATCGGATAGAGGCGTTTGACGTGGCGCATCTTCAGGGAGAGTCTGCAGTAGGAGTGATGACTGTGGTCCAAAATAGTCATCCGCAAGTCAGCGAGTATCGTCAGTTTAAGTTGCGAGCCAAGCACAATGGCAATGACCTGACGGCTCTCGAGGAAATTCTCCGAAGACGCTTCGCTCATCCAGAATGGCCTTTCCCAGAAGTGGTAGTAGTGGACGGAAGTGATGTGCATATTCGAGTGGCCGAAAAAGTACTTGAAGAGATGGGAATTACTATTCCAGTTATCTCAGTGGTCAAAGATGAACGACATCGACCAAGGGAGGTGAAGGGATTGATAGCGTTGGCGGAACGCTTTAAGAAGGAAGCTTTTTTGGTGAACTCAGAAGCGCATCGTTTTGCTATCACTTTTCATCGCAAGCGCAGCCGCAAGAACTTCCTTCAAAAGTAGTTGACAAGAGGCTACGAGAGGAGTAGACCTAGAGTTGTGACACTCAAATATGCAGGAGGTATACAATGGGGTTGTTGCCGTACGAACTGAGCTTGATTGCTGCCTATATGGGCCGGCAGCGTATTTTGGGGCTAGAGGGCGATATGCCCTGGCCACGTATCCAAACGGACATGGAGGTTTTTCGAGCCATGACCTGTAATGCCTTGGTGGTGATGGGACGGGTGACTTGGGAGTCAATCATTCGTCGCAATGGCCACCCGCTTCTTGGGAGAACAAGCATTGTCTTGACCCGAGAAGATCCACCAGCAGAAGCAGAGTACATCCCGGCATTTTCTGTCGAAGATGCACTAGCTGTGGTTGAACGTTGTCGCATAGAAGGCCAAAAAGTATGTGTGGTAGGTGGTGCACAAATCTACCAAGCATTTATGCCGTATGCTTCGCGCATATTTATCTCGCGTATCGTGCATAGGTACGGGAGGCTTCCTCGGGGCGATACCTTTTTCCCCTGTTTCAACAAAAAGGAATTTCCGGTACATCGCCGCAAATCTTCTGGCTGGGATGGAAGGTACAGGGTAGTTCTTGAGGAGCGGATTCGAGTGGGCAGAGTTTGATAGATAAGCTTCAATGGGGCAAAGCGCAAGGGGGTCTACTACGAAACAGCGTAGTGGGCCCCTTTCTCTTTACATACGAGAGAAAAAGGTGTATTCTGGGAGACATCTTATTCTTTTGTGAACCTTAGAGGTATTTGTGTATGACAGCAAAAAAATCGGTCATTGAAGTGCGAGGAGCAAGGGTAAATAATCTCAAGAATATCGACGTTGATATTCCAAGAGATGCGCTCGTAGTGGTGACAGGTCTTTCGGGTTCAGGGAAATCTTCTTTAGCGTTTGATACGCTGTTTGCTGAAGCGAATCGTCGTTATGTCGAGTCGCTTTCTTCGTATGCGCGAAATTTTTTGGATGGCTTTGAGAAGCCTGACGTAGATGCTATTCATAATCTTTCGCCGGCTATTTCTATTGATCAAAAAAGTGTTTCTCGTAGCCCACGTTCAACAGTGGGTACAATGACAGAAGTCTATGACTATCTAAGAGTGTTGTACGCTAAGCTTGGTGAACCACACTGTCCAAAATGTAGTACAAAACTAACACGTAAAAGCGTGCGTCAAATTTTGGAGGAGGTATTGAGTCTTCCTGATAACTCAGCTCTTATTTTTACTACCGAGAGTTTTACGTTGCGTGGTAAATCTGAAAAAGAAGCTCTGCAAATGATTCAGACGTGGGGGTATCCAAAGGTGATGAAAGATGGTGAAGTGATTGGGATTGCAGAGGCTGCGAGAGATGCCAGTGGATCAGAAATACATAGATATGAACTTGTGGTTGATCGCATGAACTTAGATTTGAAGCGTCCAGATAAAGAACGTATACTCGATAATTTACAAACAGGATTTCAGTTAGGCCACGGTACGCAGACGGTAGTACTAGCAGAGACAGGTGAACGTCGACTCTATAACGAAGAATATCGCTGTGAGGCCTGTGAAATATTTCTTCCGGAATTTTCGCCAAGTCATTTCTCATTTAATAATCCAGAAGGAGCCTGTCAGAAATGCTCTGGCTTGGGCATGACTTTGGCTTTTGATATTGAGTTGGTGATTCCAAATAAAAATCTTTCTTTCTTGGAAGGAGCCGTGCGTCCGTGGAGCAAAATGAATAGTGGCCGTGAAAATGGACATGGACCCTTGTCTAAATTATTGGAAGCAGCTAAGCGCTTGCGTATCAATACGGAAGTGCCTGTAAAGAAGTTGCCCAAAAAACAATTGGACATTCTTTTGTATGGCGAAGGAAAAGAAGAGGGATTTCCAGGTGTAATTGAATTGCTAGAACGGAAATACAAAGAAACAAAATCTGATCATTTACGTGGTGATATAGAGGCCTATATGCATTCTCAGGTATGTCGCGAGTGTGAAGGTAAGCGTTTGAAAAAAAGTTCACTAGCGGTGCTTTTGGGAGGCTACTCTATCGATGATATCGCTAAACAAAGTATCGATCAGCTTTTGACTGTATTGCCTACACTAGAAAAGAAGTTGGCGGTGGGCGAACAGAGAGCTTTTGTGGAACCACTTTTCCGCGAAATGTCGACCAGACTTAAAGCAGTAGAAAAAGTAGGACTTGGGTATTTAGAAATTCGTCGTGGAGCACACACGCTTTCTGGCGGTGAGGCTCAGCGCATTCGCCTATCAGTGCAGATGAAGTCGGGCCTATCAGGGATTATCTATGTCCTCGATGAACCATCTGTAGGGCTGCATAGTCGTGATACTGAGAAGCTTTTGGCGGCACTAGAAGACTTACGTGGCGCCAACAACTCTTTGGTGGTAGTAGAGCACGATGTCGCTATTATGAAACAGGCTGACTACGTGATTGATATGGGTCCTGGCGCTGGGAGTGAAGGCGGGGAGGTTATTTTTGCCGGGACACCAAAAGAACTCTTGAAGTCAAAGATGCTTACAGCAGAGTACCTAAACGGTAAGCGTAAAGTAAGCGAAAAAACAAAAACACGTAAAGGTTCTGGAGATATGTTGACTATTCATGGAGCCAAGGAGCATAACCTAAAAAACGTTGATGTCAGTTTTCCTTTAGGGATGCTTGTTTCAGTTGTAGGAGTATCTGGATCGGGTAAGTCATCTCTGGTACACAGTATTTTGTCGAGAGCCTTGGCAAAGCAGTTTTATCATGCCAAGGCAGAGCCAGGAGAGCACAAAAAGATTACTGGCATAGAACATATTGACAAGGTAATTACGGTTAATCAGGATCCGATTGGACGGACACCAAGAAGTAATGCGGCTACGTATACGGGGGTATTTGGATTGATTCGTGATTTATTTGCAGCTACACCTGAAGCAGAGCGCGAGAAGTTTAGTGCGAGCCACTTTAGTTTCAATATGCGAGGAGGGCGCTGTGAAGAATGTCAGGGTGGCGGTATGAAAAAGATTGAGATGTATTTATTGCCAGATGTCTACGTGCCTTGTGAGTATTGTCTAGGTACTCGCTATAATCAAAAAACCTTATCTATTGAATATCGAGGCATAAATATAGCGCAGATTCTTCAGATGACTGTCACTGAAGCCAGACGCTTTTTCCTTGATCAGCCTATGATAGAGGAAAAACTTCGAGTTCTTGAAGAAGTGGGTTTGGGATACTTAGTCTTAGGGCAGAGTGCCACTAATCTTTCAGGAGGAGAAGCTCAGCGTATTAAGCTGGCTACGGAATTGGCACGTAAGTCTACCGGTAAGACACTTTATATTCTTGATGAGCCTACTATCGGTTTGCATTTTGAAGATGTCAGGCGCTTGCTAGAAGTGTTGGATGCTTTGGTTGATAAGGGTAACAGCGTGTTGGTAGTGGAGCACAATGTAGATGTGGTAAAAGCTTCAGACTGGGTGGTAGAGTTGGGACCAGATGGAGGGGCATTGGGCGGGGAGTTGGTGTATGCCGGTACCCCAGCCAAACTCAAGGGAGTAAAGAAGAGTTTTACGGCTAAGTATCTCTAAATATTCTGAGTATGAACCTTGTCGCCAATCTGCATAAGAATATCCTGGCTACAGTAACGTACTACGATGTCCTTGATTTTCCATTGACTCCCTATGAACTGTGGCGTCAACTTATCTCATATCAGGAAACGTCGAGTACAGATAAAGCAAAACTCAAAGATGTACTCTTAGCACTTGCGACACCAGAACTCCAAAAAAAGCTTGAACAGAAAAATGGTTTTATTTTTTTGCCGGAGAGAGAGGCTCTTGTAAGAGAGCGTATCCAGAGAGAAAAGCTCTCGGCTCGCAAGCTTGAAAAAATGAAGAGTCTTGTGAATATCTTGGCAGTGATGCCCTACGTGCGGATGGTTGCTGCCACAGGAAGTCTGGCCTTGAAGCATGGCAAGAGGGAGAGTGACTGGGATATGTTTATTGTGTTGCAGGCGGGAAAAATTTGGATTGGACGTTTTATTTTGACGAGCTTCCTTCATCTTATTGGCAAGAGACGTCATGGCAAGAAAATACAAGACCGTGCGTGCTTGAATTATTTTGTCGCCGATGATCGGCTGGAAATAATGAACAAGGACCTCTATGGTGCCCATGAATATCAGACCATGCGTTTGCTGTATGGAACGAAGACCTTTGCTCGTTTTGAAATGGCCAATCGCTGGATTAGCCGTTTCAAGCCTCAGTATGGAGTGACTTTTTTGCAAGACCGCTTTACTTTGAGAGAAAGTTTTTGGAAGAGGCATGTGCAGGCCTTTCTCGAAGCTTTTGTGAGAGGACTTCCTGCAACGTCGCTGTGTGTAGCTTGGCAAAAAAAGAAAATAGCAAAGAACCCCAATACGCAGCTTCTTGGAAGCTATATAGAAGCCAGTGACCAGGCGCTTGTTTTTCTTCCTCACCCAAGAGGACCAAAAGTTTTTACAGAATTCAAGAAACGCTTGAGCTTTTAGAAATAGTTACCAAAACGCCTTCTCGTAAGAGGGGGTTTTTGTGTTATAATCAAAACAAACAAAAAACTCTAAAGACATATTATTATGCCGAAATTTTTATACACGGCAAAGGCAATCGATACGGGGCAGCCACACTCTGGAGAAATGGTAGCCAGGGATGAAAAAGAATTGGCTCAGGAGCTTCGTAAGCAAGGCATGCTCCTGACTTCTCATCGAGAAATGGCAGAGAAGACTCAGATTAATATTAAATTTTTTGACCGTTTTCAGTCTGTACCCTTGAAGGAAAAGATGATTTTTACTCGTAACCTGGCGGTTATGGTTTCTTCTGGCTTGACGCTTTCACGAGGTATCCATAACTTGAGTCTACAAACCACACACAAGGGTTTTAGTAAGATATTGCAAGATGTTTTTGAAGAAGTGCAGGGGGGCAAGACTCTTTCAGAAGGCTTGGCTAAGTATCCAAAAATTTTCAATGAGCTATTTACGAATATGGTAGCCGTGGGAGAAGTTTCGGGAAACTTAGAGGAAGTTTTGGATATTTTGGCGACTCAATTGGAAAAAGAACACGATCTTTCAAGTAAGGTGCGTGGGGCACTTATTTATCCAATGGTTATTGTGGTAGCTATGATAGGTATTGGAATTCTGATGCTTACTTATATTCTTCCAAAAATTACAGGGGTATTTAAAGAAATGGAGGTGGAGCTGCCACCTACGACAAGGGCGATTATGAGCGCGAGTGATTTTTTGATTGCACATTATATAATAGTATTTGGAGGAAGCGTACTTATGATAATGGCGGTGAACTTTTTTGCTAAAACAGATACTGGAAGAGCTTTTTTTGGACGCCTATACCTCTACCTTCCTATAGTGGGCAATATAGTGGTAAAGGTAAACTGCGCACGTTTTGCCCGTATCCATAGTTCTCTTTTGAAGAGTGGTGTGTCGGTAGTGACCTCGCTTGGTATTGTGAGTAAAACACTGGGAAATGTGCACTATAAGGAGGCATTGGAAGACGCCATAGGTGAAATTCAAAAAGGAACAGATTTATCCAAGATTATAGCTCGTTATCCAAAACTTTTTCCGATATTGGTACCACAAATTCTTGAAGTAGGAGAGGAGACAGGTAAGACGGAAATGGTACTTCGTCGTTTGGCTGAGTTCTATGAAGAGGAAGTTTCGCAGATTACTAAAAATATGTCTTCTATCATTGAACCTATTTTGATGCTACTTATTGGTGGAGGCGTAGGGTTTTTTGCGGTAGCTATGTTGCAGCCGATGTACTCCGTCCTCAACAACATTAAATAAGGGATATTCATTTATTTGGTACATTACTTTGTTAGAAGCTCCGGTCTTCGACACTGTACTATGAAGTACAGCTTACTCCAGTCCTTGCTTCTGCCGCGTACTGTCCTCAAATAAATAAATAGCCTAGGCATAGTACATACTTATGAGAATGTTTAGTCAAAAAAAGAAGAGGGGATTTACGTTGATTGAGACGCTGGTTTTCTTGGCGCTTTTTAGTATTGTTTCTGTAACGTTCTTCGAAACGTATTTTGTGACTATACGTGCTATTACTGATTCTAAAAATCGTCTTGGCGCCACTGCTCTAGCTAATCAACGTATGGAGATTATTCGCAGCTTGCCATATGACAATATCGGAACAAAGCATTGGAATGGCAGTGCTTGGGTGTACGGTATTCCAGCAGGAGAACTTATCGAAGAAGAGGATATGAGTGTCAATACGACGAAGTACCATGTGGATACCTTCGTACAGTATGTAGATGATACTTTTGATGGGGTGACTCCAGCAGATACTATCCCAACTGATTACAAGAAGATACGCGTGACGGTTTCGTGGGGACTTCAGGGAGCGGATCAAACAGTGGCACTCTTCGGTAATTTTTCTCCTAATGGAGTAGAGAGTGCTAGTGGTGGCGGGACCCTTTCTATCAATGTTTTAAATGCAGCTGGTGTAGGTGTGAGTGGCGTGAGTGTACGTATCCAGAAGGCAAGCTCGAGTATTGATACAACAGCTACTACAGACGCTACGGGTAATGTGACCTTACCTGGGGCTCCAGCAGGCACAGAGGCTTACACGATTACTGTTTCCAAGGGTGGTTACTATGGTGCGAGCACCTTTCCGGCTTATCCTACTACAGCCTACAACCCAGTAGATGTGCACGCTACTGTAGTTGCAGCGGCTCTCAATCAAAAATCTATAGTCATAGATGAGGAGGTAGATATTACTTTGAGAACAAAGGATCCCTTCGGAACAGATATTCCAAGTATAAGCTTTACTCTTGAGGGAGGACGTGTCCTTGGCGCAAATCCAAGCACGCTAGCAACAGTATACCAATTTAGTAGCGCAAGCAGCACAAACACAAGTGGTACCAAAGACTATCCCAATGAGAGCTACGGACAGTATACTTTGACAGTGCCAGATACTGCAGACTATGCTTTTTGGAAAATTACCCCAGAAGGCACGAGTAAGACACTCTATGATGCCTTGCCCGGAGTGAATGCTGATATCACTGCGGTAATGCTTGATAAAAATATTGGTTCTCTCAAAGCTTCAGTGGTCAATGATGCGGATGGAGCTCCTATAGCTGGTGCAGATGTCAAACTTACCAATACGACACTTCCATATGATGTTACTCTGACGACGGATATTTTTGGAGAGGTGTATTTCCCTCAGACTTTACCAGCCTTGGTCGCCGGTACATACGACATAGAGATTTCAAAATCAGGTTTTACCACAAAAACAGATACGGTTACTATTGGCAGCGTACTAGAGAATGAGACGTATAACCTAGTGTCTAATTAGGCTATGAAAAAAATATATTCACGCCGAAAAGGTATGACGCTCATTGAGATGCTAGTGGCCATTGCGGTTATGCTTATTGTCACAGAGGGCTTCACATATATGTTGGTGCGCTCTTGGGATAGTAATAAGAGCATTATAGAAATGGGACTTGCTTCAACGACTGCTTCACGATCTGTAAATAGAACAATTGTTCAGCTGCGCGCTATCAAGCAAGCCGATAATGGAGATTATCCGATAGAAGAAGCAGACGACTTTGATCTCACTATCTATACTGATATTGATGATGATGGAGTAACAGAAAGGGTGCATTATTTTTTAGATTTAGCAACCGATACGTTTAAGCGAGGGGTAACAGAACCAAATGCTACTATCCCGGTTACCTATAATAATGGAGACACCACTGTCACTACATTGGCGCAGTTTATTACCAACGAAAGTACAGAGCCAGTCTTTTCGTACTATAATGACGATTATCCTGGCGATACAGTGAATAACCCTCTAGCAACACCGGCAAGTCTGGGAAGTATTCAGTTGGTAAAAGTCTGGCTAAAGGTTAATATTGATCCAGTGCATGCACCAGAAAATATCAATGTGGAATCTTTTGTAGATTTACGTAACTTACATGGCTATGAGTAAAGTTTTTTGGCAACAAAAATCAAAAGGAACTGCGCTGATTTATGGGTTGTTTATCATGATGGTGGTGGCTATTATACTGACTTCTATTATTGGATTCGTGGTGAGTAACACAAAATATGCTTTGCAGACACACGCACGCGAACAGGGGTTTCAAATAGCTGAGTCAGGCATTCAGTATTATCGATGGTATCTGGCTCATCAAGTAGAGGGCCGAACAGCTTCTCAGGTAGCTGCCTTTTGGGCTGGCACTCCACAGGGAGTGAGCACTCCCTATGAGGTGGATTATCGTGACCCATCAGGGGAGCTTATAGGAAAGTACAGGCTAGAAGTCACTCCGCCGAGTGGATACTCAAGTATTGTGATTGTAAAATCAACAGGCTGGACGTACCGTTATCCAAATGATGAGCGCGTGATAGAAGTGCGTTTTCGTAAGCCGGCATGGAGCGAAGATATAGTACTTGCCAATGATTTTCTTCGTTTTGGAGCAGGGACAGAAACCTTTGGAAAAATCCACTCAAATCAAGGAATACGCTTTGATGGATTGGCTCATAATCTTGTATCAAGTTCGGTCTCTACCTACAATGACCCAGATCATACCGGAGGAGACGAGTTTGGAGTACATACACATGATAGCCCGACAGACCCTCTGCCTCCAGCAGCGGTACCTGATAGAGCAGACGTCTTTGAGGGTGGTAGATCTTTTCCTGTGGCAGCTACCGATTTCAATGGTGTTTTGGGTGATCTAAGTACTATGAAGGCGGTTGCTCAGGCTGGTACAAGTGGCAGTCGTTATTTTGCTAATACACATCAGGGTTGGCACATTATTTTGAAATCAGATGATACTTTTGATGCACGTAATGTCCAAAGTTTTAATGCGGCGACTAATCAAATAACGAACTACTCGGGAGCTTGGGCTAACTATGCTATACCGGATGACGGGGTTATTTTTGCAGAAAATAATGTTTGGATTTCGGGAACAGTAAGCGGAAGGCGTGTGACAGTAGTAGGAGCCAACTTGCTTTCAGCGGCAAAAAAGACAGTCTATATCGGCAATGACATCCGTTATACCAACTATGATTGTACCGATATCATCGGTATTATCGGACAAAATGATATTGAAATATTCCGTGCCAGCGAAGATGATTTACGTATAGACGCAGCCCTTATAGCTCAAGAGGGTAGAGTAGGAAGAGCACACTATAGTGGTGGTGGGGGAAACCTCTACAAAACAACAATTACTGTTTATGGTGCTATGGCCACCAATGAACGTTATGGTTTTGCTTGGACGGATGGCACAGGCTATGCTAATCGTAATCTCTTCTATGACAACAACCTTCTCTATTGTCCACCGCCGTATTTCCCTACAGGCACACAATATGAAATGGATTTGTGGGAAGAGCGCTAAAGACATGCTATTATAGAAGAAAGAGAAAAACAAAAATGAGCATTTTCCAGAAAAAAATTATTAATCTTTTTCCGAGTTCCTTTGGCTTGGATCTCTCAGACCTTTCAGTGAAGGCAGTATGGCTAGAGCATGAGGGTAATAAGGATGTGATACGAAGTTACGGGTCAGTACCTCTTCCAGCGGGGGCTATTATGGATGGTGAAATAGTAAACCCAGAAATTGTAGAAGAAGCTATTCGTACCCTCCTAAAAAAATCAGGTCCTAAAAAGATAACCACTAAGAAAGTAATTTGTTCTTTACCTGAAACAAAAGCTTTTTTGCGCATTATCAGTCTTCCAAAAATGAAAGAAGATGAAGTGCAAGAAGCTATAAAATGGGAGATAGAAGCTAATATCCCTTTGACTTTGGACCAGGTATACTATGATTGGCAAATCTTAAATCTCAATCTTACGAATGAGAAAGATAAGATGAGTGTTTTAGTGGTAGCTGTTTCTCGGAGTAACGTAGATCAATTTCGAGAAGTCCTCGAAGGGGCTGGACTTGATCCAATAGGACTTGAGACGGAATCAATTGCTGAGGCAAGAAGTCTACTTCTTGAAAAAGAAGAGAAAAAAACAACACTTATTGTAGATATCGGAGATCGTCGTTCAAGTTTTTTGATTGCTATCGGCAACACACCTTGTTTCACTTCGAGCGTGCCGCTTTCTTCGCAAATGATTACAGAGGCTATTTCTAAATCATTGCAGATTTCATTTGAGCAAGCAGAGATAATGAAAATTAAGAACGGACTAGGGTCTTTGGCAGAAAAAAGTCCAGTTTTTCTTGCTGCGGAGCCTATTTTGGAAAGTATCGCGGTAGAAATTGAAAAATCTGTCGATTTCTTTTTAAGTACGTATGCGTATTCACAAAAAATTGAGCATATTGTTTTTTGTGGGGGAGGTTCCAATATGCATGGACTACTTCCATATATGGCCAAGAGGTTGGGACGTCCGGTAGAGGTGGGGAATCCCTGGATTAATCTCAATTTTGGAAAGCGTCTTCCTATTATCGATCATGATCATTCAACTCAATACTCAACAGCTATCGGGCTAGCGCTCCGTGGCTTAGACGAATATGAAGATTTTACTTAACCTCCTCCCAGAAGAAAAGAAACGTCTTATCGAACGTGGATTGCACGGGCGTATTTTGTTGTGGCAATTTTTTATGCTGCTTCTTTTAGAGGTTCTTCTTTTGGGTATTTTGATAACAGTTGGAATGCTCCTCTCTGTTGAGTTAGAAAGTCGTAAGATTCTTTCAGAAAGCTCAAGTGTCACTACCCAGGCTGATCAGGCATCTTTGAGACAGTATGAAGATAAGTTTCTTGGTATCAATGAAGCCTTGGGGGTAGTAGGAAAAATTCAAATGAATCATGTTTACTTCAGTCAACTTTTTCGCGTGCTCGACGTGACTCTTCCAAAAGAGGTTCTTTTGAAGCAGATGATTTCAAAGGATCGCGTGGTTACCCTTATTGGTACCGCAGAAACACGAGAGAATCTTTTGTACTTTGAAGAACAGCTCAAGAAATCTGCATGCATAGAAAACGTCAATGTTCCGCTTTCAAATCTCTTCTCTCAAAAGAATCTTGATTTTCAGTTAGATTTTACTTTGACTTTTGATTGTTTGCATAAGAATCAATTATGAGAAACTTTTTCAAAAAATATAATTTTGTCATTACTCTACTCTTTATGATTAGCATCATGGGAGGGACTTTCTGGTGGGGCGTTGTTCCTATGTATCAAAAAATTATAAATTTACGCGATGACATCCAGAAGGAAGTGGCTCGTAAAGAAAATCAAGAAAGGCAGATTAAGCGCCTCCCTGAGATTAAAAGCCAGTATGATAAAGTGCTGAGTGATGAAGGTTATTTTGATATTCTTTTGACTGAAAATCGCATGGTAGCGCTTATTCAGACCATTGAAGCCCTGGCTACTCAGACCGGAACAGAGATTGCTATTCAGTCTAATGCGGCTAAATTTGAAGATT
>CAYLMF010000004.1:35169-40059 GCA_964385005.1 uncultured Bdellovibrionales bacterium
ATTCGGAGTGACAGCATAGGTCAAGGAGATGTCCGTTCAGTCAGTCCGTTTGTAGCAGAAGGCAGCACGGCCTCTTCGGCAGAAAAGAAAGAGGGGGAGGTTTCTCCTGAAATTGTGACTCCTATTTCGCCACAGCTTGAAGCGGTCTTTGATACAGTTATCTATATTGCTAAAAAGTAGGAAAGTTATGAATATTTCGTTACAAGAAATACAATTGAAATTAGAGCGATTTTCTTTGCGTAAACTAACGTTGGCATGGTACCGCTACTTCAAGGTTATCTATATCTTACTTTTTATCGCTATTATAGGTTGGGGATCGTTTACTTGGTATCAGAGCTTGTATAATTTCCACTGGAATGATGAGCAAAAGAAAGCGTATATGGAGACGGTTACCAAAGAAACAAATCTAAAACAAAAAGAATTTGATAAGCTACTTTCTTTGCTTAAGGAAAGAGAAAAGCAGCACAACGAAGAGAGTTTGATTAATAGAAATCTTTTCACGGGGGAGCCGGTTATCAAGCAGTAGTCTTTAGAGTAATAGAGTTGACGAACTTGCTAAAGCATGGCAAAATACAGTGCTATGGTTATAGAAAGTCGTACCCGCTATTTTGAAGAAGTTTTTCCCAAAAGCCCAAGCTATCGTTTGAGACAGTTTGAGGCTGCTTTTTTTACTCCAGGATTTCGTTCAATAGAAGATATTACGACTCTTTCTAAGGCTGAGCGTGAAGCGCTTAAGGGTTGTCCTTGGATTTGTTTGAAGGATGTGAAAGTACTTTCAGCCAAAAAAGGTGATACCTACAAAGCCATCATGACTCTTCATGATGACAAGGAGATAGAATCTGTCTTGATGCAGAATGCTCGTGGACACTGGTCTCTTTGTGTCTCCTCGCAGATTGGCTGTGCCATGGCGTGTACTTTTTGCGCTACCGGTACCATGGGTTTTACTCGCAATCTTACCGTAGATGAAATAGTTGATCAGTATCGTTTTTGGATGATGTTTCTTGAGGACCGCCCAGAATTACCGGAACGTATTACCAATATTGTTTTTATGGGCATGGGAGAACCTTTGGCTAACTACAAAAACGTCAAAGAAACTATCCAAACCATCCTCAAGTATACAGAAATTGGACCAACACGTATTACTGTTTCCACAGTTGGTCTTATCCCCATGCTTACTCAAATTCTCAATGATGAAACTTGGCCACCGGTACGTTTAGCGGTATCTCTACACAGTGCTGACCCCAAAACACGCACTGATATCATGCCAAGTTCATACCCACAGTTTCTTGATAAACTGTATGAGTGGACAGAAAAATACTTTGCTAAGTTTGCGAGTCGCCGCCGACACCTGACTTTTGAATATGTTATGCTATCTAAGGTTAATGATACGAGTGAACATGCTAAAGCCTTGATACGCTTCGCTCGCCGTGTTGGTAAGGTGCGTATCAATCTTATTCCTTATAACTTCACGGGCGAAGTGTATCGTGACAGTCTGCCGGCTGATTTTGCTCGTTTTGAAGGTGAGCTCCGAGAGGCGGGAGTACTCGTGACTCGTAGACGGACTATGGGCGATGATATTGCCGCCGCCTGCGGCCAATTAGTAGTAGAAAATAGTAAAGTAAAAACAAACGTATGATCAGTAGATATGTCATTGGTATAGTAGGTGGTCCAGGGACAGGCAAAGACACTATTGCAAAACTCCTTCCGGAGGTGCTCGACGAATCAGTAGAGGTGCTTTCTTTTAGTCGCCTCATCATAGATGAATACTGTACGCCGCTTGGTATCGAGCCTACCCACACTAATCTTCAATTTATCGGCAATGCTATTCGTCCAGAATGGATTCATGAACGTATCTATCAAAAGATTGAAAAATCTACGGCTAAATATTTTGTGATACCTTCAATCCGTCGCGAGGAGGATTTTTTGTTTGTGCGGAGTTTCCCAAAACATTTACTTGTCGCAGTAGAAACAGCTCCAGAAAAAGCTTTTGTGCGCATGAAAGAGCGCAATGAAAAACCCAATGAAGATAAGCTGACTTGGGAGGAGTACCTGGTACTTTGTAATGCACCTATTGATCAGGAAGTGCCAAAGCTTCGTAAGCAGGCGGATATCACTATTGAAAATAACGGTACCCTTGAAGAGTTAAAACAAAAGCTTGAGCAAGTATTGTCACAAATATAGCAATGAGTACATATTTTATTAAAACTTTTGGCTGCCAGCAAAATGTCGCTGATTCTGAGCGCATGGCAAGTTACTATGAATCTCGTGGTTATACTGAGGCAGCGAGTATTGAGGAAGCAGATACCATTATCTTAAACACCTGTGTGATTCGAGATAAGGCAGAGGAAAAGGTCTATGGCTTTATCCGTAGCCTAAAGGCTCGGAAGGAAGAGGCTGGAGAGGTTATGCCACACATCGTAGTGACAGGTTGTCTCATAGGATCTGCAGCACGTGAACCGAGTGGCAAGATGATGAAGCGTTTGACTAAGCGTTTACCAGAAGCAGAAATTCTCCCACTCGAAGATGTGGGTTTTGAACATGAACCAAAACGCAAAGAGGGGAAGATGGCGTCGGTAGTCATTTCCAATGGTTGTAATAACTTCTGTGCTTTTTGTATTGTGCCGTTTGCCCGTGGCAAGGAGCGCTCACGTGCTTTTGATGAAATTTTGGATGAAGTGAAGCAATCCGTAGTGGATGGTCACGATGAAATCATGCTCTTGGGACAGAATGTCAATTCTTATGGAGCAGATATCTTGATGGACTGTATCAAAAAGCAGGACAAGTACGTGCTTCCAGGTGGTCAAGAAATTACACCGGTCATGGTCAAACACTTGAATCGTCACCGTATTCCCACGATGTTCCCTCATCTTCTCGAAGCTGTAGCGCATGTACCTGGAGTCCGTAAGGTGCGTTTCCTTGCCTCTAACCCATGGGACTTTAGTGATGAATTGATTGAGGTGATACGTGTCAATGAAAATATTGATAGAGTCATTCATCTCCCGGTCCAAGCGGGAAGTAATGAAGTACTCAAGCGTATGAACCGCTGGTATACACGAGAGGAATATCTAGCGCTTATAGAGCGTATACGAACAGCTATCCCTGAGGTAGAATTTACGACGGATATTATTGTGGGTTTCCCAGGAGAGACCGAAGAGCAATTTCAAGAAAGTATCAGTCTCGCTCAGACGGTCGGCTTCCGTCAAACCTTCATTGCTTGGTATTCACCACGTCCAGGCACCAAAGCAGCTCTCGGCATGGAAGATGATGTCTCTATTGAAGATAAGCAGCGCCGCTATCACGAGCTTGATCAAGTGTGTTTTCAGGGCTTCGCCAAAGCTAATGCCCATGACTCTTAAGTTACTTGGAAACCCGGTTTCCAAGTAGAGATTTTTGGTAATAAAAAAACAGCCTCAAGGACTGGTGTTTTTGGTGGGGTAGGGGGCGTGTTGTTACGCCCCCCATCCCGTTCGTTGTTCAGCAGATCCTTTCCCGAATCGCGCCTGGCAGGCTGTCGAGCCGGCAGGGGTACAAGGGAATGTAGATTCCCCACGTCATCGGGTTGTCAAATCGCCCACCGGTTGAAGATCCCGTGCTCCAGCTGCCGAGGAAAATCACTCCCTTGGCATTCAGGACGCGGTCACGTTCTTCGACGATCGCATCCAGGCTTCCACCGAAGATGCTGGAGGGATCTTCGATGTCCATCGAAGAACACTCACCTCCGTGTTCCTCGAGGGTGGCCCGCCGGCAGAACTCATAGTCCGGGTTGAACCCGTCACTACCGCCCCCCATGGACATCACCTCACCCTCGAACTTGTTCCGGACTTCTGCGATATTGCTATCGTTTCCGGTCATGATCGAGGATGCACACCCCGCTGGCAAAATAACCAGCAGGAGAGGAATCAAAATGTATCGTGTCTTCATTCTCTGGGCGCCTCCTTGCGCCGAATAGGTTGTTAATGTCAAAAGTGACACCAACATAATATTATACACCTAAAATAAGTAAAAGTCAATAGTGAAGAATAGCCGAGAGTAAGCTAAAATAAAAATATGAATCCCGTTAGAGATACTCTCTTTTGCGGTTTAAAAGGTAAGTAATATAAATTATTAGATCTCTAGCGGGATGAAAATTATTTCTTGGAACGTCAATGGTATACGAGCAGTCGAGCGGAAGGAACTTTTCCAGCCGTTTTTGGCAGAGCATAATCCAGATATAGTCTGTCTTCAGGAGACCAAGGCTAATCGCGAACAAGTAGAGATAGACCTACCAGGCTATATCGAATACTGGCACAGTGCTGAGCGTAAGGGCTATAGCGGAACAGCTATATTTACCAAGTCAGAGCCACTTTCTATCATCAATGGTTTTCTTCCCAAGGTGTCCAAGAAGTTTGCGCCACTGGAAGATCAGTTTGGTGACCCGGAGCGAGAGGGGCGTGTACTGACTGCCGAGTATGAAGATTTTTATCTCGTGACCTGCTATACCCCAAATGCCAAAGACAAGCTAGAGCGTATACCGCTACGCCTTAAGTGGGATGCAGCTTTTCTCACTCACTGCAAAGAGCTTGAGAAGAAAAAGCCGGTAGTGTTTTGTGGTGATTTCAATGTCGCTCATACTGAGGACGACTTGGCGAGACCGAAAGAGAACGTAGGCAATAAAGGCTTTACTGACGAAGAGCGCATGGGCTTTGAGAATTTTCTCAAAGCTGGATTTGTAGATACTCTCAGAATATTCAAACAGGGGAATGGCTTTTATACCTGGTGGACCAATTGGGGTGGTGCCAGGGAGCGAAACGTCGGTTGGCGTATCGACTATTTCCTGGTGAGTGAGAGTCTTAAGGGTAAAGTAAAAGACGCTTTTATTCTTCCAGAGGTCATGGGCTCAGATCATTGTCC
>CAYLMF010000005.1:0-38511 GCA_964385005.1 uncultured Bdellovibrionales bacterium
ATCCTGAGTACCACCCAAAGCCAAATACTCAGCCGTAAGATCTTTATAACTCTGCTCTGCTCGACTAAGCGTATTCACTGCATCACTGAGACGTTTCTCTAATTTTGTCAGAAAAGCGCCTGTTTCAGGCTGCTGTTTTTCTTTCCGTGTTTGTTTTTCAGCTTCTATTCGAGCTTCTAGTGTCTCTTTTTGTGCTCGAGCTTTGGCCGCATCACCTGAACTCCGCATAATTTTATTCCCTATCGCTTCTTTGCGCTCCTCCTTTTCTTTTTCCGTTCGCTTAAGACGAGCAATTTCTCTGAGCATCGCTGGACGTTCTTTTACTGGAGCTGTCTTGATATTTTCTACCAAAGCTACAAGCTTTTGCTCATCTGTCAGTGGTTCGCTTAGCTGCTCTACTTCAGAAGCTTCTTTTTCTTCATCAAATGGATTTCCTGCTTGTTCTGATGGCTTATCTACAGGTACCTCTTCTACTTGAGGGACAGCAGCCTGTAGAGACTCTTCTTCTGATGGGCCTCCTAGCGCAGACACATCATCCACAGTAGACACCCGTGACTGACGTTCTATGATATCGCTATGCAAAATAGCCCTCACATGAGCTGGTGTATTTGGATCTTCTGCTCGACTAATGAGAGCACTCAAGTCTTCCTCTTGATGGGGAGCAAAATTAGCCGGTTTATCTACGGGCACTTTGACAGGCGCAGATTCTCCTATTTTTACAGTCATGCTCGTTGGCTTGACTATTGGCTGAGAGGTGGCGCCAACTGAAGATTCTGGCATTGTAGGTTTAATATGAAAAGCACTACTGTGTAAGACCTGCGGCTTAGACATCGCTGCGTCTAGCGATGGCGACTTTGCTTCAAAATTAGAAAAAGTCACCACTGCTGAAGCTACTTTTGGTTTTTGGCTCTTCAAAGCAAGTCCACCCTCACCTGCTACGCGTGCCTGAGTGGTCTCAAAAAAAGTAATTCTTTCGTCAGAAGGATGTGGTATAGTTCCTGGTTTTTCTGCCGGTTTTTCCTCTGGTTTTTTGGCTGAAGGATGTTCGCCTCCAAAAAGTTTTGAGAAGTTCATTGTCGCTTTCCGTTTGTTTTGATTTCAAGTATAATAATGAGTGTTGATAGCAAATAAAATCTGCTATCAATTACTCTAAAAGAGTACTTGCTCATTTTTACCAGCGCTTCGTTCAGAAAAGAAAAGTCATTTTCTTTATCACTCACTCCGCTTGGTAATAATACCATAAAAGAGAAAAAAATTCTTCTACTCTTTCTCTTTATACAGCTAAAAGAAAAATTAAAATAACACTCTCAGTTTTCTGAGAAAAACCACATATGCAACCTCATCGTAAACTCGTATGGATTGGTCTTCTCTGTATCATTCTTCTGGCTCTTTTTGTTCGTAGCTACAATATTTCTAGCATCCCAAGCGGACTCTACCCCGATGAAGCAGTCAATGCTATCGATGCCCTTAGCGCCATCGAAAGTGGTGATTACAAACTCTTTTATCCCAACAATTACGGTCGTGAGGGCCTCTTTATCAATCTGCAAGCCCTTGCCCTTAAGTTCTTTGGCTATACCGTAGCAGCCCTTAAATTTTGGTCTATTGTTTTTGGTACCCTCACCGTACTCGGAATCTACCTCCTTGGTAAAGAAATTCTTCATCGTCGAGGTGCAGCTCTTTTGAGCGCTTTTTTTATTGCCACCTCTTATTGGGCTATCAATTTTTCCCGTATTGGCTTTCGAGCCATTATGACCTCTTTCCTCCTTAGTTTTACCTTTTATTTCTTTTTTCGCGGTATTCGCACTAAGCGCAGTCTTGACTTTGCTATTGCTGGTGCGCTCCTTGGCCTTGGGCTTCACACCTATATTGCCTTCCGTCTGGTCCCGCTTATTTTTGTCCTTATCCTACCTTTTCTTATACTCTCATACGAAAACTTCCTCAAACAGTACTGGCGTCATGCTCTTGTCTTTGCTTTTGGAGCCTTCGTAGCGGCATCACCCATGCTGTACCACTTCTTTATTGCTCACCCAGAGGACTTCGCTTCGCGCTCTACTGCCGTCTCTGTTTTTTCTCCTGAGGTAAACAAGGGAGACTTTGCTGGTACGATAAGTAAAACTTTTGGCCTTAGTCTCTTAAAATATAATTTTTGGGGTGATCAAAACTGGCGCCATAACTACCCTCCCTACCCAGTCCTCGATCCTATCAGTGGCTTTCTTTTCCTTGGCTGTTTCCTTTTTCTTATTGCTCAATCAGTGACACTTATCGGCCGACGCTTCCGTCACCAAGATAGAGATGTCCGTCTTGTACGTAACACCTTTCTTTTGAGCACCTTCTTTGTCATGCTCATCCCTGAATTTCTCACCGCCGAGGGGCTTCCACATGCTCTCCGTGCTGTTGGTACTCAAATTCCTGTCTTTCTTATGGCTGGACTGGGTGGCTTTTGGCTTTATCGTAAAGTGGAGCATTCTCGTACCCAAAGCAAAGCCATCCTTCTCTCTGTATTCTTCATAGCTATAGCTATGAGTGCTAGTTTCAATCTTACAAAATACTTTGTTTTCTTTGCAAAAAGCCCGCTTCAAAGAGAGGCTTTCAATGAAGACTACACTAATATGGCGAGCTATCTTCTTAGCCTACCTCCTGAAACTAAAAAATACGTTTTTGCTAACGCAGGTGGCACCGACATCGACAACGGCTTACCGGTTACTGCCGAATCACTCTACTTTCTTACTTACGGAAAAATTGAAAATCTTATTTTCCTCAAACCAGAAACCCCTATCACTTCACCGAGCGTCATCATTCTTATGCGCTATGACCAAGCACTTGCCGAACGTATCCTCAAAAGACACCCTCAAGCTGAGCTAAAAACCATCTATGCTAACCCTGAATCACCTATTACTTTTAACGCTATTACCATCCCTTAAAAAATCATCATTCTAAACACAACTTATTTAAACAAACGCTTATGGAATTTTTAAAAACACACAGTACAAAAATCGCTATCGCTATCCTCATCTTCTTCTTTGGACTCAATCTGGTTGTATCCAACCAAGAAGCTACCACTATGGATGAGCGAGCCCATATACCTTCTGGCTACAGCTATGTCCGTTATGGCGATATGCGCCTAAACCCAGAGCATCCACCCCTACTCAAAGATCTCTCTGGTATCCCGCTTCTTTTTCTTAATCTTGACTTCCCACTCCAATCAGAAGAATGGCAAAATGGAGTCAACGCCCAATGGGTCATGGGTCAAAAATTTATCAGCTGCCTCGTACCAGAGGAAGCCTGTAATGATGCAGATTTAGTAACCTTCTGGTCTCGTGTGCCTATCGTACTTGTAGCAGTCCTCCTTGGTATCTTTCTTTTTGT
The DNA here is from genome assembly GCA_964385005.1 of uncultured Bdellovibrionales bacterium. GTDB lineage: Bacteria > Patescibacteriota > Minisyncoccia > Moranbacterales > UBA1568 > UBA1568. Next base: position 3,367 of record CAYLMF010000005.1, read on the forward strand.
GTGGACACGTGAAATTGCTGGCAAAGTAGCCGCTCTCTTTGCTCTTACTCTCTACGCTTTTGATCCCAATATCATTGCTCATAGTCACTTTGTCACGACTGACATTGGTATCGCTGCTTTCCTCTTCTTTTCATTTTACTATTTTACGCGATTCCTCAAAGATCCGAGTCGCCGCAATATTATTATTTCTGGTATCTGGCTTGCCCTTGCCAACCTCGCTAAGTTTTCTGCCGTTCTCCTCTTTCCTATCTTTGGACTCTTTGTCATTCTCTATGCTTTAAGCGTGACAAAGCCAAGTAATGAAACACTCTCTACTTTCCTTTTCAAACTTAAGCAGGTTTGGATTTATGGATACAAGTACGCCCTCAGTGTTGCCCTCTGTTTTATTCTCATTTGGATCTTCTACTACCCGCATACTATGAATATGCCTGGTATTAAGCTTGTAGAGGTAGCCGAACAGATGTTTCCTGACAAACAACTCGGGCCATTCGCTAAAGATGTTATTAAGGCAACCTATGACAATTCCTTTCTCAAGCCTTTCTCTGCCTATCTTCTTGGTGTTTTCATGGTCTTTGGTCGTGTAGCTGGTGGTAATACCTATTATTTCCTCGGCCAAGTCTCCAACCAAGCATCTCCCTGGTATTTCCCTATTGTCTTTATACTCAAAGAAACGCTTCTGTTCCTCTTCCTTCTTGTGAGTACAACACTCTACAGTCTCTATCGTATAGCGAAGCACTTCCGTGAAGAAAAAGTGTCTAGCCTTAGTCAGCTTGGCACCGTCCTTGCGAACTCACTCAAGAGAAAAACTGTTCAGTATGTAGGTATATTCTTTGTTCTCTTCTACAGCTTTGTCAGTATCACCGGTAACCTTAATATCGGATTCCGTCACCTCTTCCCAATTCTTCCGTTCCTCTACATGTTTATTGCCAAGGTTGTCTTTGATATTATCAAGCGTCAGGAAGATCAAATTACCCAGCGCATTAGCTATACGGTACTTGCTATCTTCACCTTCTTTATTGTTATGACACCGTTCCTCTCATACCCTCACTACGTCTCTTACTTCAACGGGGCTTTTGGAGGACATACCAATGGCTACAAGTATGTCACTGACTCAAACTACGACTGGGGTCAAGATCTCAAGCGTCTCAAAAATTTTGTGGATACCCACAATCGTTGCGCGGCTGGTCAGGCCATTTCGGGTGATGACTGCAGCCTTACTGTAGGCCTTCCTCCTATCGATAAAATCCGTATCGATTACTTTGGAGGTGCTACACCTGAGTACTACTTCGGAGACAAGATGATTACTTGGCACGCCCCTACTCCAAAAGAGCCCGGTTGGTATGCGATTTCCATTGGCTTCATGCAAGAAAACCTGAGCAATCATGTAGGCTACAAAGAAGATAGCTATGACTGGCTTGCAAAGTATCAACCAGTCACTCGCACTGGAGATACTCTCTTTGTCTACTATGTTCCGGACTTTACTGAAAACAAATAGGTATCACACAAAATATAAAAGGCGCCTTATTGAGGCGCCTTTTATATTTATTCACTCTTCTTTGTTTTGTTATCTTTTTTTTCAGTAGATTGTTTGACAGAGGAATCGTTCACAGTGTCCTCTTTCTTTTCTTGGTCCGTTTTCACTTCCTCTGCTGCATCTTCTGGATTACTATTTTTTAAAGCATAATATATGCGATTTTCTGTACGTAAATCAATGCTCTTTAACTCACCTTGTCTCTCTAAAGAAAATTCCTGATCAAAAAAAAGATGTAGGAACTTCATATTCTGATGAGGATCAAAGCGCATACTTAAAAGTAACTCATACCCTGTCTCCGTACTAAAACGCACTTCATCAGAAAAGCGTGAAGCCGATGTAGCTTCGTTTTTGACAGCAATGCCAAATTCTTCTTGTAGAAGCTGTACATTTTCTCTAAAATACTCAACAAAAGGATAGTCAAAAATTTTCTCTCCAAGAGTAACTGGCAACCCTCCTGTGTCGACTATAGTATACAAAGGAAGGTTTCCTTTTTTATCTGGGACATTCGCTCCCTCAGCCGCTACACTGTCATTCCGAACAAGTGAGCATGGTCCTCGACTACACCACAAGACAGCAATCTGTCTTTCTTCTATAAAGATATTTACCTTATTTGGAAATTCTTTTTCTACGCGGACATTTTCAATGGCCGGCAATTCTTGCTGGAGACGATTCCTAAGGGCTCCTGTACGAAATAAAAAGAAGTTTTGGCGCTTCAGCACAAAGCCAAAGACACCCTCTCTTTCTTCAGCAAAATACTTTTCTACATCAGATTGAGTCACCCTTGAATTGCCCTCTACATGCAGAACCTCTACATTCATTACCGGAGAAAATAGAAGCATATACACAAAAGTTCCCACAAAACAAAACCAGAGAAAAAGCGCTAGCCATGGGAAGCTTTTCTTATGACTTGTGACCACTTCCCCTCTTTTTACTTTTTTTAGCTGATGTTTCGGAAGATAGAGGTCTTCTCGAAAGACTTGTCTTTTTTTACCAAGCATACAATTATCGCAAAGAAAGAAATAAATGCTCCAAAGTCATCCTTGGCTGTACATCAGCACGTTTAAGCTCAAAGAGGGTTTCTTGGATAGATGCTACGAGTACTAAATGTCGTGCTTGATTATCTGCCGATAGATTCTTGGCCTTCTGATATAATCCTGGAATAAACCACTCAAGTAGTTGAATACTACTTGGTACATCCAAAGCAAGCTCCTCTGCTAAAGCCAACCTCTCTCGTAAAGAAAGAGAAGATAAGCGAAAAAGCTTCGTCAGCAGTTCTTTTTTCTTTAAAAAACGCTTCGGATTTTCTTTGGCCTGAAATATAATACCTGGTCGACCTAACTGAAAAAAGAAATCCGGTATATCAGCGCTCACTTCTAAGCCCAGTGATTCCCCTTCTTTTTTGAGTGTTTCCTCTGGTACAAAACGAAAACGTACTTCTTCTAAACGAGAACAAAGTGTTTCGAGTAACCCTCCTCTTTCATGAGTAACAAAGATGACAATAGCCGTAGCGTCTGGTTCTTCGCTAAATTTCAAAAGAAGGTTTTGAGAAGCCTGTGTTAAAAGATGAGCATCCCTTACTATAAGTACTTTATACTGGCCTATTCCAGGAGAGGTCTTGAGAATACGAAGCTCTTCTTTGACTGAAAGGACACCGAGTGTCTTTTTTCGAGTTACTCCTCTTCTGACTACCATTTCTGGCTCTAAGATACGTACATCTAGTGGTGTTGGCTTATCCCCTGATGGCCTAAAATCAGATTCACCCACCAGCATACAGGCAAACTGAAAAGCTATACATTCTTTGCCGATGCTTTCTGGTCCCAAAAAAAGATAACTCTGAGAAATATTTTTTCGTTGCAAAATACTCTCTAGATACTTTCGCTCTTTGGTGTGCCCAATAATATTCATAGCCTTACTCTACTAATGCCAGTTTTAGATTTTCAAGAAATTGCTGCTCACTAAATTCCTGCGCTCGTATCTGAAGAAGCGCTCTGTCAAAATTCTTTTCCTGCTCGCGAAAACGCATGAGTGCTTCGGCAAGGACTTCTGCCATTGGTTCACGAAAAAAAATACCGTGGATATTTTCAGTTACAATTTCTTGTACTCCACCCCTCCCATAAGCAATGACCGGTGTCCCATACGTCAGTGATTCCACTGCTACCATACCAAAGTCTTCTTCGGAAGGGACAATAAGCGCCCTTGCCCCTTGATAGAGAACGCCGAGTTCTTCATCGGAAACGCGACCTATGAAACTAGTTTTTTTACTGGCTAATTTACGCAGGTTTTTTTCTTCCTTGCCTGTCCCGACAATTTTAAGTTCAAGCCCCAACTTATTGGCTGCCTCTATGGCCAGGTCAATTTTCTTAGCCTTGGTTAGTCGAGAAACTACTAAGAAATATTCTCGCTTTTTTTCAACATCAAGACCAGGCAGGTCTCCTATAAATGCTCCAGGGTACACCACCTGACTGTCTTTACGGTAGTATTTAGCAATTCTTCTTTGGGTAAAACGTGAATTGGCAAGCAAAACATCTGGTCGATCAGCTGCCTGAAAGTCCCACACACGCAAATAAGAAAGAGTGAAGCGTCCAAGAATTCGAAAAACAAAAGAAAGGTCTAGGTCTTTCATATATTCTTTGTGCTTATCCCAAGCAAAGCGCATCGGGGAATGCAGATAGGCTACGTGTCGAGTATGAAGACGGGTTACGAGACCCTTACTCCATGCACCTGAAGACGATATCACAAGATCATACTCGCGAAGATCAAAAGACTCTATAGCAGCTGGATAGAGGAGCAGGAGAAGCTTGGGATGATTGCGAAAAAAGCTAGGCAGTTTGGCTAGCCATGAGGTATGGATATCGGCACCTGGAAAATACCGTTCGACAAGCTCACAGTCTGCGAGTAAGGTAAAAACGGGAGCCTCTGGATAGAGCTTCCGCATACTCATAAGCACTCTTTCTGCTCCGCCATAGGAAGTCAGGAAATCATGTACTAAAGCCACTTTTTGAGGTTTCTTTTCAGTCATAGTGTCATTATAGCATGTACAGAGTCCTTGATTTAAGGGATTAATTCAAACTTCTAGATTTTGGTAGAATTTCCTTTTTCTTTAACACAGGATTACCAGAAAAATCTTCTTGGGAAATTTAGGTAACCAAAATACTTTCTGAGACCGCTATTTCTTGAGCGAGCATGGTCTGTGAGTGTATCGAACAGGAGCGAAAGAAATAAGAATGATTTTCTCGCTGGGAAAATCATGTGTCAAAGAAGATATTTTGGACTACCTAAACTACAGTAACTCTACTATTTCTTTCGAACACTTTTCCCAACTAAACCGCTTGAGATTTTCCTTCATCTTTTCCTGAAGAACATCTCTATCTTCTTCATCCAATGTAAGGGCTTTATGTATTCCCTCGGCGATACTCTCGGAAGATAACGGGTCTACATACAGCGCTCCCTCCCCTCCTACGTCCGGCAGTGAGGATGTGCTACTCGTTACCACGGACACTCCCGCAGCCTGAGCTTCGAGCACCGGTAAGCCAAAACCTTCATAGAGTGACGGAAATACAAATACCGAAGCATTCTGAAGCAATGTTTGCTTCTCTTCCTTGGTCACATATCCCTTCTCTTGAATTTCCGCTTGATACGTATTCCCTTCTACTTTCTTCTGAATCTTTTCATATCCATAACCTGGTTTACCTACAAGAATCAGTTGCTCTTTTCTCTGATACTTTTCCTTGAGCATTTCAAAAGCCTCTACAATTCTCACTACATTCTTGCGCTCTTCTATCCGTCCAATAAAGAGAATATACGGGATAGGTTGTAGGTTGTGGGTTGTAGGTTGTAGGTTAGCGATATAGCCTTCTCCAATGACTTTGATTCTCTCTTCTGGCGTTTGATAGAGTTTCATCAAATCCTGCTTGGTATTTTCTGATACCGCAATTACCGTGTCTGCCTCCCAGCACGAATAGCGGATAAAGAAACGCATGTATAGCCGCTCCAAAAAACTATAACTCTCCGGACTAACTTCATATTCCAAGCCATGGACTGTCACCACATTTCGTCTACCTCCGATAATAGGAAGAGTATGCGCCGGCACAAAAAGCGTATCTACAGGCGAAAAAACCATCTCAAGAGAGAGTCCTATTTGCGTCCAAAAACGTGGAGCCCAAATTCCTACAAGTTTCCAATTGCTTGGCAAAGTAAAATCAATCTCTGGATAAATAAATGCGAGCCTTCCTTTGCGAATACGTAATTTCTTGCGTACATACAAAAACACGTTTGTTTCTTCTGGAATAGCTTGCCGAAGGTTTTTAATAACCTGATAACTGTATTCTTCTATGCCTGTCCGGTATTTAAGAAAGGCTCGAGAGCCATCAAGTCCTATTGATTTAGGTTTTAGGTGGTAGGTTTTAGGTGAAAGTATCTTTTTTTCATTCATAGCTTCTTTTGTATTTCCTATTCCCTAACAACTAACACCCATTACCTTCTTATTTAGCAAGCATGATAGTGCGCTTATAGACATCCAAGTTTTCAAGCACAATACCGGTTCCTTTTACCACACAAAAAGCGGCATCATCCGCCACATAGCAAGGCACATTGATGGTTTTGGAGATAAGCTGATCAAGATGGCGGAGCTGAGCCGTACCCCCAGAAAGCACCATACCTTTATCCATAATATCTGAGGCCAGTTCTGGCGGCGTTTCTTGCAGTACCTGTTTGATAACATTGATAATTTCGCGCAATTCATCTTGAATAGCCTCCGTCACCTCATTTGAAGAAAGATTAACCGTCTTAGGGAGTCCACCCATGAGGTCACGACCGCGCACTTCCATATAATCTTCCTTGACCTGTGCCATAGCTGATCCAATCTGAATCTTAATTTCTTCAGCTGTGCGATCACCAATAGCAAGACTATACTTACGCTTAATATAGTCTGAGATGGCCTGATCAATACGATTCCCTCCCACGCGAGCACTATGAGCCGCCACTACTCCACCGAGTGAAATAATAGCAATTTCTGAAGTCCCTCCGCCGATATTGATAATCATATTACCCTGAGCAGTATGAATTGGGATGCCAGCTCCAATAGCAGCGAGAATTGGCTCTTTGACAACGTAGGCTGCTTTAGCGCCTGCCTTCATAGCAGCGTCTATGACAGCACGGCGCTCTGTTGAAGTGATGCCCGCTGGGATAGAAATCACTACTTCTGGACGAAAAAAACGCACTCGGCCACTGACTTTATTCAAGAAATATCGAATCATCGCCTCAGTCACACGATAGTCAGCGATAGCGCCATCACGGAGTGGCTGCTTAGCAACAATAGTGTCTGGCGTACGGCCAAGCATTTCTTTAGCTTCATTGCCTACAGCCAAAACTTTATTTTCCAAAAGGGAAATTGCTACTACTGAAGGTTCATTGACTACAATCCCTTGACCCGGCACAAACACCAACGTATTAGCGGTTCCAAGATCAATCCCAATTTTTCGTAAAAAAAATGATTTCATACTATATTGCTACACGCTTAATATCTGCGCCAATTAGCTGTAAACGCTCTTCAATTCTTTCGTAGCCACGATCAACTTGATAAATTTCTTCTATCACGGTTGTGCCAGAGGATGTAAGTGCGGCAATAATTAAAGCCGCCCCTGCTCGCAAATCATAGCTCTTTATCTGGGTTCCCTTTAGAGGTGTTTTCCCTTGAATAATGACTTGATGAGGATTAAGAACTTTAGCATGCCCGCCCATCTTTTCGAGTTCTTGCACATAATTGAAGCGTCCTTCAAAAAGAGGGTCGTGGATAAGCGTTTCCCCTTCTGCTTGAGTAGCCAAGATACCAAAGGGCGCCTGTACATCTGTCGGGATACCCGGATATACTCGTGTATCTACCTTGCTTACAGCTACGAGCTTCTCTGCTGGTATTACTGAAACAGCATTCTCTGTAATTACAAATTCCACACCAAACTCTCGCATTTTTTCTAATACAGCATCTAGATGTTCCTCTCTCGCATTTTCAACCGTAATAGCGCTCCCTGTAGCAGCTCCAAGAATCAAAAATGTCGCTGCCTCATTGGCATCTGGGATAATAGTGTAGTCGCTGCCTACGAGTACTTTTTTTCCTGTTACGATGAGCGTCGTTGTTCCAATGCCTTCGATTGTGGCTCCAAGTGAAACAAGGAAATGAGCCAAATCTTCAACATGTGGTTCACAGGCAGCAAGCTTAACAGTAGTTACTCCTGGAAGTGTTGCCGCTACCATCAAGATATTTTCTGTTGCCGTCACTGATGATTCACGCAGCACTACTTTGGCTGATTGGCGACCTCTGGCATCAATCTGATACCCTTCTTCTGTAGTTTCTATAGCAATACCGAGCTTATGAAGAGCATCCATATGTGTATCTACAGACCTAGCGCCAATGACACACCCTCCCGGATGACTGACTGTAAATGTATCCTGAGTCGCTGACAAAGCCCCAAGGAGAAGAATAGATGAACGAAGTTTTTTAACCAAGTGCTGGTCTAATGTAGCTACATCATAATTGCCTGGCGTAATCTGCACCGAATGTTCACCGATCCATTCTACTCCCACTCCCATACTCTCCAGGATTTCAAGCATACGAAAGACATCCTCGATACGTGGGATATTATGAAGGGTTGATGTAGTTGGTGTCAGTAAGGTGGCTGCAAGAATAGGTGTAGCCGCGTTTTTTGAACCAGAAACACTTATAGTCCCCTTTAATTCTTTACCACCAGTAATTTCAAAAACGTGCATACCTCAGAAAAACAAATCGTATCAACTTGATAAAATTGTCTTAAAATCTCAAAAAATTAAAAAACCAGGCCCTTCTATATCAATTGTCTCACGGGGCAAGGTGGGCTTAGTATAGCCCAAAAGGAGATAATTTTCAAGGTTTCGTTTTTGTCTTTTATTCTACCTGTATTAGCCTTGCTTACGCACGTAATCATAGGCTGAAAGTGCAGCAATGACACCATAACCAGCTGAGATATTGTTCTGCTTGTAGGGCACATCAGTAGCATCACCTGTAGCAAAAATACCTAAACTTGACGTGGCGGCTGTCTTTCCGTCTACTACAATTTCTCCACGTTGATTGAGTGTAAGTAAATCCTTCACAAACTCTGTATTTGGCACCATACCAATTTCAACAAAGACTCCGTCCAATGTAAGTGTTTTTTCTGTGCCCCCCTCTAGATCGCTATACAACAAACCAGTCACAACACTTTCGCCAAGAATCTCTTGTGTCACCGCATGATAAATAACACTGACTTTTTCTGAGGCAAGCACTTTATCCTGAGTCACCTTATCACCCTTAAGCTCTCCTGAACGTACAATAAGAACTATCTCACTCGCATACGGAAGTAAATCTTCTACTGCCTCCAGCCCAGCGTTACCCCCACCAACAACTGCTACCTTTTTATTGCGAAAAAATGGCGCGTCGCAAGTAGAGCAATAAACCACGCCCTTACCCTTAAATTTTTCTTCCCCTGGAACATCGAGATGACGATGACGCCCACCAGATGCCACTACTACCGTTTTCGTATCGTAGCTAACTTTTTCAGTAGAAACAGTATATGTGCCATCTTCATTTTTCTTTATATGCTCTACTCGATGGCCAACCTCAATCTCTAGGCCTTCTTGGGCTCGAAGGTGCTTCTCTAATGATTGAGCAAAATCCCAACCAGTAATTGTTTCTGTTCCAATCCAGTTTTCAATCCCTGCTGATACCGCGGACTGACTCTCAAAACTTTCCGTAAGAAACAAAGCCTTCATCTGTTTACGTGCAGCGTATACTCCCGCGGCCACTCCTCCTGGACCTCCTCCAATAATTATTACGTCGTACATAGATTCTCTTCTAGTTATAAAACTTGTAAATTTAGTATCCTCACCAAACAAAGCCCTCTCATTATACATCTTCATCACTCAGGGCCAAAACCTGAGCTTTAAACTGCTCTCCGCGATCGAACTCATTCTGAAACATCCCAAAGCTTGCTGCTCCCGGAGAGAGGAGTACTGTATCGCCTGGCTCAGCTAACCTGTAGGCTCTTTGAATAGCCTCTCCCATATTTTCGACTACCGTATATTCTTCATACGAAGCTTTATCTAGAGCTTCTGTTATCTTATCCGTAGCATTACCCACAAAAAGAATACTGTGCTTTACTCGTCCAACAATTGTCTCTATCAAAGGCTCCAAGGGTAAACCCTTATCACTTCCTCCGGCTAAAAGGATAAGACCTCCTTTGACCGCTGAAACAGTTGCTTTTACTGCGTCAGGAATAGTGGCCGCTGTATCATTAATATATATCACATCCCGATACTCGCGCACCCGTTCAAAACGATGCGGTACACCAGCAAAAGTTTTTAGTCCTTTTGCTATCTGTCCTATCGATATTCCTGCCCGAGAGGCAGCCAAGGCAGCAGCAAGTAAGTTTTCAAAGTTGTACTCTCCTTGCAATAAAGAATCCACCTTGCGGAGAAGCCTCACATTTTCCTCTTCATCCTTCATCCAAAGAGCTTCTTCATCTTGCCAGGCATCCCTCTCATCATTGAAACCTACGGAAAGGACTCCTCCTGGGGCTTGCGTCCCAAACCATTCTGTCCATTCATTATGGTGTGACAAAATGAGCACTCCCTCCGTATCTTGCCAAAGAAATATTTCTGCCTTGTCCTCAGCATACGTCTCCATATCTGGATAGTAATTCAAGTGATCTGGATACAAATTAGTAATTAAAGCAATACTCGGGCTTTTTTCTACGTCACGCAATCCTGATAATCGCCATGAAGAAAGCTCAAAGACTACAATACTTTCTTCGGTAACTTTTGACAACTCTGAGAGTACGCCTATTTGACTTACTCCCACAGGTACCACCTTTTTACCAGCTGTTTGTAAAATATGAATAAGTGCACTTGTTGTAGTTGTCTTACCCTTGCTACCTGTTATACCAATAATTGGTGCCGTACACAGAGAAAAGAAAATACTTGAATCCATCAAAATTTTGGCTCCATGTTCACGAGCATGCAAGATATAGGGATTATCCCATTTAATTCCTGGGTTTTTAATGACTATGTCTACCTCTTTAAAGTCTTCCATCACATGTTCCCCGAGATGCCATTCTAATCGAGGATCCACTGGGAGTATGTCTATTGCTGCCTGCAAAGCTTTCTGATCCTTTAGGTCAGTCACTACTATCTTGGAAACCTCTGTGCCAAGCAAAAACTGTACCGTTCCTATGCCTCCACCATTAGTTCCAAAACCAAAAACTAACACTTTTTTGTGACTAAAAGAATCTCTTGTAATATGTTCCTTCATAGGTTTATAGTAGCTTTCTCCTTATTCTATCATATTCAGTCTAAAAGTAACTATAAAAAAATGGCTTTTTAAAGCCATTTTTTATCCTATTGAAACCATCCCTTCTTTGAGGTTAATACCCTTCCTCGTTTTAAGGGCTGGACGAGACCGTCTGAAAGCACACTCTCCCCCCCTATGAAAACCTCGTCTATTCCCGTGGCATATTGATATGGGTCCTCTAGAGTCGCATTGTCTTGAATAGTCTCTGGGTCAAAAATAATAATATCAGCTGCATATCCCTTTATGAGCTTTCCTCTTTTTTCGAGATGAAACTTATCAGCTGGCTTTCCAGTCATCTTGAAAATAGCCTCTTCCCAAGAAAGCACTTTTTCTTCTCGCACGTACAATGCTAATACCTTTGGAAAAGTTCCGAAACTACGAGGATGTACTAGCTCTCCCGTCTTCTTGTGTTCTTCACTATAACCAGCACCATTGCTAGAAATAATCGAGAATGGATGCTGAATAGCATCTCTCACATTTTTGCCTGACAATACCTCAAGAGAAACAATAGCCTGACCATCACTAGCCAACAAAAACTCAATCAGTGTATCTTCCGGACTGATTCCCTGCAATTTTGCTATCTCTGAAATCCTACGTCGTGAAAGCATGCGGGAAAGTGCTGATGAGGATATAAGTATCTGATCATAATTAAGATTTTTGGCACGAAGATCACGAATAACCGCCTGCTTCGTCTGAGGGTCCTTCAACTTAGAAAGCATCATCTGGCGACCGTCTTTCGTAATCCACTCTGGAAGCAATGTATACAAAACCGATCCCGTCTGAGTATAAGGATACACGTCAAAAGTCACATCTACTCCATCGAGAGCCTTCGCCTCAATAAGATTAAGTGCCTCTGCTTGGAGTCCCCAGTATGCCTCTCCAACAGCTTTCAAATGAGAGATATGCAAAGAAACACCCGTTTCACTTGCTACCGCCAAAGCTTCCTCAACAGCCTTTACAAGACCAGCTTCTTCATCTCGTACATATGTAGCATATACACCCTTTTTTAGAGCAACCGTCTTTACAAGGTGACTAATTTCACGCATCCCAGCATCTCTCGCATGTGTATAGTGAAGTCCAGTAGACATACCTATACCCCCCTCCTTTAAAGCCTTCTTCAAAAGATCCTCCATAATAGCAATGTCTTCTGGTGTAATCGTACGAGCAACATCTTGCATCACTCCTCGACGAAGCGTTCCATGACCTACGAGAGTCGCAAAATTCACCCCTAATCCCTTACGCTCAATTTCTGCTAAATATTCAGACATACTCAGCCAATTAAAATTGATTTTCTGTACGTCCGTCCACTTTTGAATAGAACGAATAGTCTGAGGATTAACCAGTGGAGCAAGCGATGATCCTGAATTCCCTCCGATAATAGTCGTCACACCCTGGTACAATAAACTCTCCTGAAAAGGATTCTTAAAAATCTGCCAATATGTATCTGCATGATTATTGACGTCAATAAATCCAGGAGCTACATATCGATTCGAGGCATCTATTTCTCTTTCTCCTCGCTCGTGTACAAGATCGCCAATGGCCAATACCACACCCTCACGCACACCAATATCAGCACGAAACATTGGTCGTCCCGTACCATCTATAATGGTTCCATTTTTTATCAATAAATCGTACATTTCCTAAGATGTTCTATTTGCTACAACTTCTTCTACTTTTTTCATAAAATTTTCATCGGTTCGAAGAATTTTTGGAATAATAGCCTCTAAACTCACAGCCTCTTTTAGTTGGCTTATTTTTTCCAAGGCCCCCTTTTTGGCTACTGCAACAATCTCATCGTACTCTGGCATATCTTCGGTTACGTAATGCACGTTTTGAAAATCCTGACGGGTCGCCGCAAGTATGACTTCACCAGTACGCATGTCCTGATCCATTTCTGCTAAAGCATTTCCTGAGTTGCGGCTATTTTTTGTGCCCGCAATTTGTACATGAAATGATTTATCTTGGCGAAGGTCTCCTAAAGCATAGTGCATCGCATACGCCGGATCAATCATAGCAACACGAAGCATGAAGCTCTTGTTACTTCTTGCTTCTCTTGGAAGAGTTTGCATGAAACTCCCGAGAGATTCTCGACTTGATTCCAACTGATGCACATACTTTTCAAACTCTCCTGTTTCTTTTAGATTGTCAAAATGTATCTCCTCTCTACCAAAAGTGTCTTCCTTAAATAAACTCTTTGTTTCATTAACTGGAGTAATTTCTATTTTCTCTTCAGGAGCCACTGTTTCAGATTCCTCCAAAACCGCTTCTTTTGATTCTACTGGGGCTTCTTTTTTTGGTGGCTGCACCTTCTTAGGCTCAGAAATTTCTTCCTCTGCTTTCGGCAAAGGCTCTTCAAGCTCTTGATGGATTTTTATCAGCTCTTCTTCCAACTGATGTCGTTCTTGCACTAAGGCAAGTAACTCTTCATCATTTTTTTCTGGACTAATCTCCTGATTAAGACTTGCTATTCTATCTTCTACATTATGTTCTTCTTCTATAAGAGATTCATGCTCTTTTTCAGCACGAATATACTCCAAAAGCGCATTCTCCACATGCTTTCTTTCAGCCAAAAGTTCCAATACTGCTTCATCAGAAAGACCCTCAAGAGATGTTGTTTGTATCTCCTTTAAACGTTTTTCAAGTATTTTTCGCTCCTCCTGCATAATACTTTTACTCTTTTGTTAGACTGGTATGAATAGCCATTTCTACTAAACGATTTGAATAGCCCCACTCATTATCGTACCAAGCAACTACCTTTACAAAATCCCCATCTACTACCACAGTCATAGAAAGATCTACCGTGCTTGAATACGGGTTACCTATAAAATCTGATGAGACAAGCGGTTCATCAGTAACGGCTAGAACATTCTTGTAGCGAATCGACTGAGAAGCCTCTCTCAAGGCCTGATTAATCTCTTCTTTGGTAGTTTTTTGTTTCAAAAGAAAAGTGAAATCTGTTAGTGAAACGACAATTGTAGGAACTCGGACAGAAATACCATCGAACTTATCATGCAACTCTGGCAACACCTGGGTTACCGCTATAGCAGCACCTGTTGTAGTAGGTACAATATTTTGAGCGGCTGCGCGTGCTCGACGAAGATCTCGGTGTGGTCCATCTTGCAAATTCTGATCAGCTGTATACGAATGTATAGTTGTCATCAATGCCTTTTCAATCCCAAACTTCTCATGTAACACCTGGGCGATTGGAGCGAGCGAATTGGTAGTACAGGACGCATTGGAAACGACAGCTTCTTCTTGATAGGCATCATGATTAACACCAATCAAAAAAGTTGGAACTGAGCCATCATCGCCTTTAGAAGGAGCTGAGAGAATCACCTTCTTTGCGCCAGCAGTAATATGTTTTGAGGAACCCTCTTTATCGGTAAAGCGCCCGGTGCATTCCAATACCACATCTACTTCTAGCTTTTGCCAAGGAAGTTTCTCTGGTACCGGCTCTGCAAACATAGGATATTCTACACCTCCTACTTTAATACCAGTAGTTGTAACAGAAACATCTTCTCGAAAATGCCCATAGGCTGTATCGTACTTTAACAAGTGCGCCAAAACACTCGGCTCTGTCAGATCATTAATAGCTACCACCTCTATCTCATTTTTTTGTAAAGCAATCTTAAAAGCGGCTCGCCCGATTCTGCCAAAACCATTAATTGCTACTCGTACTTTTTTTGCCATAGTATTACTTTCTTTTTTATGAAATTGCCAATTGATATTGCTCGTACAATCCAAGCATCTTAACTATCTCGTATGGAAACAAGCTTTCTCTTCCTACGAGTACCCCATCCATACCAGCCTCCCAAGATACTGCCCCCAAGTATGCACTCTTAACTGATCCGCCGTAGAGTACTCTCATCCGCTCTGCCGTACTTTCATCGAGTAGTTTTGTGAGAAAGCTTTGAATCAAATTTTTTACTTCTTGAATTTCTTCTGTCGTAGGAGTTCGATCAGATCCAATCGCCCAGCGTGGCTCATAGGCAATAATAACCTTTTCAGCCTGAAGCTTCGAGAGTCCTGAAAAAATACTCTCTAACTGTATTTCTAAAGCACTATGAGTCATACCTCTTCGTCGCTCTTCTTCTGATTCTCCGATACAGACAATGGGCGTCAAAAGATTTTTGAGAGCACTGTGCGTTTTTGTCCGGACGATATCATCTGTCTCTAGTGCGTAGAGTCTCCTCTCGCTGTGTCCTATCAGCACATATTCCACTCCGTCGTTCTTAAGCATAACGGGTGAAATCTCTCCCGTATATGATCCGCTCTTTTCCCAAAAAACATTTTGAGCTCCTTTATAGAAACTTTCAGGCAAGTGATTAAACTCATTGAGCCAGAGGGAGGGTGGACACATAATGACTTCTGATTGTGTAATCTTTTTTCCCTCTGCTTCACGGTGTAGCACCTGAAGATACTGCTTCACTTCATCACGAGAAAGCAGGTTCATTTTTAAGTTTGCTACTAGAAGAAAAGGTTTTTTCATACGGTAAATATTAGGCAATTTGGGAACGGAGAAATGGTGCAGCGACTTCTGGCTCGATTGTAGAGACTTCAATACCGGTCGAAAGCTCAAAACCAGCCCATACAGTAGTACGAGGTATGATTTCTATATGCCAACGGAAGTGCTTATATTCTTGACCATCGCAAGGCGCTGTATGAATAAAGAAATTATAAGCTGGATTTTCTAAGCCTTTAAACAGGCTTGCTAAAGCGATCTTTAGAGCCTCGCCACAAGAGAACTTTTCTTCATCAGTGATACGCTCAAAATAAGCATTATCACGCTTTGGCATTACCCAAACTTCAAAAGCGCTTCGTGAAGCGTACGGACAAAAAACAACAAAGTGTTCATTCTCAAACACTACTCGTTTTTTGGTTTTGAGTTCATGCTCTAAGATAACGTCAAACACATTCTGTCGGTGAGCCTGGAAGTAGCGCTTGGAACCTTCGAGATCAACTACTAACTCCGATGGCACAACTGGGATAGCCATCAACTGAGAATGCGGATGTGCAAGAGATGCCCCAGCCTCTCTACCGTGGTTATGAAAAATCTGAATATACGAAACAGATTTCTTATTCATCAAAGCGAGATAGCGCTCCTGATAGGCATCAACAAGTTCTGCTACACGCCAGACCTCCATCTCGGCAATAGAATGCACTGGGTCACGAGTCACGATTACCTCATGATGACCTACGCCCGTCTTGGCATAGTATGGGCCTTCACCCGTTTCCTTTGGTGTACGTCCATGAACAAAAGCTGGAAACTTGTTGGGAAAAACTCGTAAGCTCCAGTCATTATTTTCCTGACGATAAATAAGCACATCTGGCTCCTGTCCACTTTCTTCTGGATTTTCAAAGGGGTCGCTACCAGATACACCTACTTCACAAGGAGATACAAATTCATCTGGACGCTTAGCACGACCTGTAGCAATCACCACCCAATGACCAGTAATAATATCCTGCCTCAGCTCTGACGGATACTTACCCTCTTTAGATTCAATTGTATTTTGCGTGGTCATATTTTTGTATTGAAGCTTTTTTTGGTTTTTGTCTAAGCTTTTTTAGTTTTTTTATAGGCACCGATACGATACTGGCCCAACCAGAGCCTCAAACGTGTTTTGAAAAGATCGATAATTACCTGGATAAAACCATTTTTACCAGTCAGGCTCACTGTAGAACCTTCTTCATTCATCCAACGTACTGGCATCTGCTTGACCTTAAAGCCAAGCTTATGTGCAAGCACGATAAGTTCAAAATCAAAGCCAAAACGATCCACTACCATGCGACTAGCTACCTCTCGGGCAGCCTCGGCATTGAGCATCTTAAAGCCACACTGGGTATCTGGGTAACTCCACAATCCAAGGACAATACGAATAAGCCAGTTACCCATATCTCCCATAATTTCACGGTGTTTTGGCTGATGTACCTGAATAAAAGCACCCTCTATGTCACGTGAACCAATCACCACATCATTACCAGCTTCAAACTCAGTCAAAAAAGCATCAAGGTGAGTAATAGAAGTAGAGCCATCAGCATCGAGGAAAAGACGATATTCCCCAGTAGCCTCCAAAAGTCCCTGGCGTACCACGTAGCCCTTACCATGATTCTCTGGGTTTTCAATCACTCGGACATTTGGTACTTGGAGCGCATAGTTACGGGAAATTTCAGCGGTGTTGTCTGGTGAGCCATCGACAATAATCAGAATCTCATAGGTAAAATTCTTCCCCTTCAAGTGCTTGTCAATTTCGAGTAGGTTGCGTCCAATACGCTCTCCTTCTTTATAAGAAGGAATGATAACAGAAAGAAATGGTTGTTCCATAGCAATAATTAAGTAGTATATATCTTTCCTTCATTTTAGCATAAAAAAAGGAAGATTGTCATACCAATTCTCCCTAAAAACTGCCCGTGTTGTATTGTTATTTCTCCAACCAATCAGTGAGCATTATTCTCGCCGCCTCGGCATCATCATGGGCCTGGATAGCTTTTTTGGCAGCTTCCAGCCTATTGGCTTGAGCCATCTTACTCGTAAACATCTCGTTTTGCATCACTACCACCACACCAAGTGTAGCCAGTTTTTCGCGCACCTGCATGAGCTCCTCGGCAAAATCAGCCTCCGGATGCTCAGGATCCCCCAGAATCACCGTCCCTATTTCCTCTATATGAAGAATTTCCTCTAGAATTGACCAGAGATTTTCATCCACCGGCCAGATACCATACGGCACCGCTATCCGGGTTTCTGCGTGAGCCAGCGCCACACCCACCTTGGCTCGCCCCCAATCCAGTGCTAAAAAGTTCTTAGTTTCCATATACTATATATTTAGATATGTATTATTTTATACTTCATTTTTTCAACCTGTTCCAGAATTGACTACTCTATGACCTACGCGTCAAGAATGTCTGTTCACGGGACCTGTCCGGTCCAGGCTCGCATGCATTCTAGTGACGCTCCAGCCACAGACTACTAACAATTCTTGCAAACGGTTTCAAAAATAAAATATAAAATTCTTTTTCTTGAATACCTTTGTGGATGTTTGACCAGACATCATACGAAAGAGTCGCTAGAAAATATGCGCACCCAAAGTATTCTTTGTGGAAGCAGCTTTTCTCGACTCTGAGTTCGATGGCTTTCAAACAGGAGCATGGTATGAAAGGAAAAGGTATTTTATGATTTTATTCAAAACTCTAAATACTAAGGATTTAGGGGCGGGTCAAAATTTCCACCCCATCTTCTGTAATCAGTACCGTATCCTCAAAGTGAGCAGACAATCTATCATCAGCAGAAATAAAGGTCCAATCATCGGAAGCAATTTCTACCTCATAGGTTCCAGCATTTACCATTGGCTCCAAAGCCAAAGTCATGCCCGGTACAAAAGTAATATCTGGCACTTCTCGCGTTACGTAGTTCGGTATCTGCACATCTTCATGAAGCTCTCGTCCTACGCTATGCCCTACCAAATCACGCACCACAGAAAATCCGTTCTTTTCAACATGTGACTGTACGGCTCGGGCATAATCACTGACCTTTGCGCCTGGCTTTAAGGTATCAATTCCGCGAAGCAAGCTCTCTTCCGTCACCTGCATAATGCGCTTTGCTTCAGCTGAAACCTCTCCGATTGCAATACTCCTTGCCATATCAGAAACCATGCCCTGATAGCGCATTCCAATATCAACTTTCAATATATCGCCATCCTTTAAAATACGATCCCTACTTGGGATACCATGGACTACCTCTTCGTTGATTGAACTACAAATAGAGCCTGGAAATGGCCTACCACTCTCAGCTCCATACCCTTTAAAAATAGGCACTCCCCCTATCTCTCGCATACGCTTCTCTGCCAAAGTATCCAACTCCAAAGTAGACACCCCCGCTAGAGCTTGAGCAAGTACCTCATCAAGAATTTGTGCGAGATATCGACATGATTCTCTCAGGGCCGCTATTTCTTGTTCATTTTTTATAAAAAGATTCATTGTGTTTACGCTAGTTTCTTCATTAGGATCTCAAAAATTTCGTCAGGCAGCATTCTCGCATCAATACGGAGAAGCATTCTTTGTTCTTCAAAATACTCTATTACTGGCCGTGTCTCAGCCATAAACACTTCATAACGCTTTGCTACGCCATCTGGAGTATCATCTTGTCTTTGTCCTATTTCTCCACCGCACTGGTCACAAATCAGACTCATTACTTCCTGTTTGATAAAAGGCTTCTTACACTTCAGGCAAAGAAAACGAATTGATATCCTTTTGACTGCTTCCTCAAGAGAAAGGTCTAGAAAAATTACTTTGGCAATTTTTCTTTCGTGCAACGCCAAAGCTTGCTCTACCTCATCAACCTGAGAAATTCTTCGCGGTGCTCCATCTACGAGTACACCCGTATCAGATTTGATACCTTTGAGTACATGCTCCACCACGCAGCCAATAAGACCATCGGAAACAAGCTCCTTCTTCACATTAATGACTTCGTGAATACGCTTACCAAGTTCTGTCTCTGACTCAGCTAATCTGCGAAGTTCGCTCCCGACATCAACATGAGCTAAGTGTAATTTCTCTTTTAACTTAGTGGCCTGCGTACTCTTACCGCTCCCTGGCGGTCCCAATAAAACATAGTTTTTGACTGATTCGATAGGTGTATTCATGCAGGCAACCTAGAGATTTTCGTAGCTACGCATAGTCATCTGACTCTGAATTTGTTTGATAGTTTCTAACACTACTGACACAACAATCAAAATACTCACTCCTCCCAAAGAAAGAG
This sequence comes from uncultured Bdellovibrionales bacterium, assembly GCA_964385005.1. Lineage (GTDB taxonomy): Bacteria > Patescibacteriota > Minisyncoccia > Moranbacterales > UBA1568 > UBA1568. Next base: position 23,008 of record CAYLMF010000005.1, read on the forward strand.
AACTAATACCAGTTAGTCCCTGCACTACAAAAGGCAAGACAGCAATAAGACCTAAGAAAAGAGCTCCTGCTAAGGTGATGCGATTCATAATATGATACAAATACTCCGCAGTAGTTTTGCCTGGACGAATACCCGGGATATAACCTCCTTGCTTCTGAAGGTTTTCAGAAATCTTATTTGGATCAAAGACTACGGCCGTGTAGAAATAGGTGAAAACTACTACCAAAATGAAGTAAATAAGACCGTAAATCAACTGATTCTGAAGCCATCCAGAAAGAGTTACCGCTGCTTCCGCCACCTTGGCATTACTGCTATTCACAAGGAAATTGGCAAACATGGTTGGGATAAGGATCAATGAAACTGCAAAGATAATTGGGATTACACCTGCCTGGTTAACCTTGAGTGGTAAGTGCGTAGAACTTCCTCCGATAGTACTCCCTCCTCGAATACGTTTGGCGTAAGCCACAGGAATAGTACGCTGACCTTCATTAACAAGAATTACTCCAGCAATAGTCACTGCTGCAACCAACAAGAATAGTACGTATACAAAGAACTGCGATGGGTCCCATGTCGCAATGAAACGAGAGATCATGGTTGGAAGGCTTGATACGATACCTGCAAAAATAATCAGAGAAACTCCATTACCAAGACCCTTCTCGGTAATAAGTTCACCAAGCCACATAAGAAAGATCGTACCTGCTGTAGCAGAAAGAACAATAACAGCCAGTGTGAATGGCGCAATCTCACCCAGAATTCCCTGCGATTTCAGGAGTGAAAGCATACTAAATGACTGTAGGCCTGCCAAAGGCACTGTCAGCCAACGAGTAATCATATTGAACTTTTGACGCCCCTGCTCACCCTCTTCTTTGTACATACGCTCAAGTGATGGCACAAGCGTTGTCAAAAGCTGCATAATAATCGAAGCGGTAATATACGGAGCAACACCCAAAAGCACAATAGAAATATTACTCAGTCCGCCACCAGAAAAAACATTGAGTAGACCCAAAAAAGCATTTTCTTCAAAGAGTTTCTTCAAAGCCAAAACATCTACTCCTGGAAGAGGAATATTAGCGGCGAGACGATAGATAACCAAAAGCCCTAAGATAAAAAGAATCTTGTTACGAAGACTCGGTACTCGAAAAATCTGATTCAGTGTTTCCCACATACAAGCATGTAAATATAGAGTGGATAAAGAAAAATACTCTTTTGAGAGTATTTATCTTCTTCTAGTATAGCTCACGAAAAGGGCTTTGACTAGGCTTTAATATCAAGAATTTTGGCCACAGACTCACTAAAGAGGATTCCGCCTCCAAGGGCTAGTTTCTTCTTGGTGGTTCCAGTAGCAACTACCTTCACCCCAGCTTTTATAGCCTTCTTGGTCACTACCTTTCTTTCAACGAGAAGGGCTACGGTGACGGTTTCTCCATCATTAAAGGCTTTATCAAGAGCTTTCAATGTGATGGTGTACTTCTTAAGGTTAACAGCCTTCTTGCCGCGCACCTTCTTGAGGCGTTCAGTAAAGGTTGAGCGTCCACCTTCAAACAATGGGTCCACAGACGCTCCAGAACGAGCTTTTTGTCCCTTGGTACCACGACCAGAGGTAGTTCCTCTTTTGCCTCCACGTCCAATACGCTTTGGGCTTTTCTTGGTTGGGAGTGTAAGTTGATGAATTTGCATAAAATCTTTTCAGTATAATAACTATTTGCTTGCCTCAGGAGTGATTTCTTCGGCAACTACAGGAGCCTGTTCCTTAGGGGCTTTCAAACGAAGAAGAGCCTTTACGGTTACACGAGCCACGTTGAGCGAGTTAGAAGCTCCAAGAGATTTAGAAACAATATCCTTCACTCCAAGAAGATCTACCACTGCACGCACTGCTCCACCAGCAATAACACCCTGTCCAGGACGAGCTGGCTTGAGGAGTACCTTAGCACTTCCAAGCTTAGCATCAATTTCATGAGTGATAGTACCATTTACCAAAACGACTGAAATCATATTTTTCTTGGCATCGTTAAAAGCCTTTTGGATAGCATCAGAAACGTCAGCTCCCTTAGCAACACCTACTCCTACACGACCCTTACGATCACCAATAACCAACGTAGCGCGGAAACGGAAACGACGGCCACCTTTAACCACACGTGTAACACGCGCGAGGTTCAAAAGCTTTTGCTCAAATTCAGGCTTTTCACGGCGAGCAGGTCTTTTACCTTGTTTTCCTGGTTTTCGTTGCTTATTTTCCATAATTTTTAGTGAAATCTTCTAATCTAAAGAGTCTATTAAAATTGTAAACCTTGGGCACGGAGAGCTTCAGCCAGAGCTTTCACCTTTCCATGATACTTGTACCCGGCGCGATCAAAAACAATTGTTTCAATACCCAAACCTTTCAGACGCTCTCCAAGCAGTGTTCCGACTTTTTCTGCACCTTCTACAGTATTCTTTGGAGCCTTGCCGGTCTCAGAAAGATTTGCCTGAGCCAAAGTCTTCATAGCCACGTCATCAATAGCCTGTACAGAGATAGAACGAAGACTGCGATAGACTGCTACACGCGGACAAAGAGCGGTACCAGAAATCTTACCACGAACACGGCGCTTGCGAGCTATACGATTGAGACTACGGTTTATTCTTTTTAACATATGGGAATCTTTTATGAGGCCTTCTTACCTTCTTTACGTCTTACTACTTCGCCAACATAACGGAAACCTTTCCCCTTATATGGTTCAACTGGCTTCAACTTACGAGTAACTGCAGCAAACTGCCCTACCTGCTGACGATCGATACCTTTGATAGTCATGACACTTCCTTCAATAGTCACTTCAAGACCTTCTGGTACAATGCTTTCTACTGGATGAGAGAAACCAAGAGCAAAAGTAATCTTTTTACCAGCGATATTCATACGATATCCAACACCATTGAGCTCAAGTTGCTTCTGAAAGCCTGCTGTGACACCTTCAATCATATTGCTAATCATCTTAGCAGTAGTGCCCCACATAGCTTGAGCAAGTTTTGTGCTACCCTTCTTCTCTACGGTAATTTCTTTCTCACCAATCACTACCGCTACTTCACGACGGGTAGTAAATGTCAGGGTTCCTTTTGGACCTTTTACAGACAGCACATTAGCCTGAAGGGTTACTTCAACGCCGGCTGGGATACTTACAGGTTTTTTTCCAATTCTACTCATAATTTTGTTTACCAAACCTTACAAAGATACTCTCCACCCAATCCTTTACTATAAGCCTTACCACCAGTCATTACCCCTTGTGAGGTAGAAAGAATAGCAATACCATAACCATTTTTTACCTTTTTGACTTCGTTACTCTTCACATAAATTCGGCAACCTTCGGTACTGACACGGGTAATTTCTTGAATAGCTGGTACACGCTTAGTAGGGTTGACTTGGGTATAACGAAGACCGAGAACAAGAACAGCTTGGGCTCCTTCACCTTCCTTTTCAACTTTCTCAATAAAACCTTCCTGAAGGAGAACCTCAGCTATTTTGGTCTTAAATTTAGAAAGTGGAATACGCACACTCTTATGACCTACGGCCTGAGCGTTACGAATTCTTGTAATCATGTCTGCAATTGGATCGAGCATATTCTTATTCTTTAGAATGACATCGTCATTGAGTGAGTGTTGTTATTACCAGGAAGCCTTCTTTACTCCAGGAATCAGTCCTGAGAGAGCAAGCTCTCGGAAACAGATACGACAGAGATCAAAGCGACGCATATACCCATGCTTACGACCGCACTTCCAACATCGTCGAACGATACGGCTCGAAAATTTTGGGGTTTTTAGTGCTCTCGCTTGGGTGGATGTTTTTGCCATAGCAATTCTTTACTTCTATTATTTAGTTTCCTCGTTCTGCAAAGGGAGTCCGATGAGGCGGAATAATGTGACACCCTGTTCTTTGTTGGTAGCGGTTGTAACTATGTTAACTTGAAAGCTAAACAAATGCTGTACGGTCTCTGGGACAATTTCTGGAAAAACAGCATGTTCTTTGATACCGATATTGGCATTGCCATATGAATCAATCACGTTTTTGTGAAGACCTTGGAAGTCACGCACACGTGGCAAAGCGACAGTAAAGAGACGGTCCAAGAAACTCCACATACGATCACCATGAAGGGTTACGCGGGCGCCAATTTCTAATTCTTCACGAATCTTGAATCCAGCAATAGCCTTACGTGCACGTGTCATAACTACCTTCTGTCCAGTAATCTTTTCAAGCGAAGCTACTACTTCGTCAACACGCTTAGAGTCTTTCAAAATCTTACCAACTCCGACGTTTACAACTACTTTAGCTACTTTAGGCAAAGCCATCGGATTGGTAATACCGAGACTTTTCTTAAGCTCTGGAAGAGCATTCTGATAGCGTTCTTTAATATTGGCAGTTTTCATAATTCTCTTTGAGCTTAGATAGCTTTACCTGATCGTTTACTAATACGAGTTTTTTCTCCGTCCTTCATGACAAAAGCTACACGAGTAGGCTTGTCAGTTTCCTTACACACCAACATGACATTAGAGATATGGATAGGAGCCTCTTTTTCTACGCGCTCACCCTTGGTAGTATTGGTAGGCTTGATATGACGCTTCATGATATTAGCACCAGTTACCACTACCTTATCAAGGTGTGGGAAAACACGAAGAACCTGTCCGCGCTTACCGCGGTCTTTTCCGGCTATTACTTCTACTTGGTCTCCTTTTTTGATCTTCATAACATTTGGTATATCTAGCTTCTACAAAACTTCAGGGGCAAGTGACACAATCTTTGCATAACCCTTTTCACGGAGCTCACGGGCAACTGGCCCGAAGATACGTGTTCCTTTTGGATCTTTGTTGTTGCTATCAAGGATAACAGCAGCATTTTCATCAAAACGGATGTATGAGTTATCTTTACGACGATAGGCACGTACTTGACGCACAATCACCGCCTTCACTTTATCACCCTTCTTTACAGATCCTCGTGGTTCAGCAGACTTCACTGAGGCAACAATAATGTCACCTACGCGCGCATAACGACGACGAGTTCCTCCAAGCACCTTAAAACACTTGATGAGCTTGGCACCACTGTTATCGGCAATTTTGAGCATGCTTTCTACCTGAATCATAGACCTGAATTCCCTAAGGGATTAATTACTATTGTTTTACTACCTGATGACGCTTGTCCTTACTGTATGGGCGACATTCCTGAAAAATGACTGTGTCCCCTACTTTGTAAGCATTCTCTTCATCATGCACCTTATAACGCTTACTTGAGGTGTACTGCTTACGATACTTGGCGTGAGTCTTTAGGGTATTGACCTTTACTACGATGGTCTTATCCATCACATCACTCACCACCACACCTTTGTGTGTTGGTACCTTCTTGATTTGAGTGCTTGTTGTATCCATAAATTTCTGCTTAGTAAAGATAAAGTCTAACCTTATTTCTCATTTACGTCAAGTGAGACTTCTTCCTGACGAGCGATAGTCTCTATACGAGCGATATCTTTCTTAATCTTCTTGAAATCACTCACATTCTTTGCTTCACGTGTAGCCATGTCAAAGCGAAGCTTGCGAGCCTGTTCCTTAAGGTCGATCAACGCCTGTGCGCGTTCCGTTTTAGATTTTTCCAACCATTCTTTTGCCTTCATAATCGTTTCCTTATTGTTTCTCAATAAAACGGGTCTTCACTGCTAGTTTGTGAGCTGCAAGACGCATAGCTTCTTGAGCTGCTTCCTTACTTACTCCATCGAGCTCAAACAAAACTTTCCCTGAGCGAATCTTCGCTACGAAGTGATCCACACTTCCCTTACCTTTACCCATAGGGGTTTGCTCACCCTTTTTGGTCATTGGCTTATCTGGAAAAATACGTATCCACACCTTACCACCACGCTGGATAGAGCGAGTCATCGCACGACGAGCAGCTTCAATCTGACGAGCAGAGATAATTCCTTGTTCAGTAGCCTTAAGACCAAAGCTTCCAAAGCTTACCTTATCACCACGGTTTGCTGGTGACTTAAACCAACCACCACGGTGGATTTTTCGATGCTTTACTTTTCTTGGTTGGAGTAACATAGGCGTATCTTTGTATAGCGAATACTATTCTTGTTCTTCTTTTAGAGCTTCTTTAAACTTTTCTCCCTTATAAATCCAGACTTTGATACCGATTACACCGTAGGTGGTGTTTGCCTCATAGCGAGAGAAATCGATATCAGCACGGAGAGTATGAAGAGGAATTTTTCCTCGTGAGAGCCATTCACGGCGTGACATTTCAGCACCACCGAGACGACCTGAGAGTTCAATCTTTACTCCCTCCACTCCCTTATTAGCCTCTACTTGGTCAAGCATACCCTTAAGGATACGACGGAAAGGGATACGACGCTCAAGCTGTTCAGCAACCTGCTGAGCAACAAGCATAGCATTGGCCTCTGCCTGCTTAACTTCTTGTACCTCTACCTTGAGATCAATCTTCTTGCCAGCAAAAAAGCTCTTTTTGACTACACGAGTCAAGTCTTCAATACCAGTACCACCACGACCGATAAGCACACCTGGGCGAGAAGTTTCAATAATCAAACGAAGGGCGTTAGCTGAACGTTCAATGCCGACAGATGCTATTGCTGCAGCCTTCCACTTCTTCATGATCAACTCACGCATTTCTACGTCTTTTTTGAGCTGCTCACGATACATTTTCTTATCACCAAACCAGCGTGACTGCCAGCCCGTTGTGATTCCAAGACGTATACCTGTTGGATTTACTTTATGTCCCATAATTATACTGATTTTCTTTGAAATACTTTAGTCACTTTAGCAGCTTGTGTTGGAGCTGAACCAGCTTTCTCTTCTGCGAGTGTACGCTTCTTAGGAGCAGCTACCTTCTTAGGAGTAACGCTTTCTGAAACAGCCTCGTTTTTCTTTGGCTCTACACGTCCCTTACCCTCTACTTTTTCATCGAGGATAATGGTTACATGACAACCGCGACGAAGCAAAGGAGTGGCACGACCAAAAGCTCGTGGCAACCAACGCTTGAGTGTAGCAGCTTCACCTACCTGGATATCAGCCACATACAGATTCTCTTCAGCCAAGCCAAAGTTATTCACAGCATTCGCTACAGCACTCTTCAAAAGCATAGCAATTGGTCCAGAAGACTTCTTTACCTGCTTTGAAAGCTGAATAGCTGCTTCCCTGGCATCAATACCCACCAATCCACGAGTAACAAGACGCGTTTTGCGAGCAGAGATTCTTAGATTTTTGAGTTTGGCTTGTACTTTCATAAAAACTATTTCTTAGCATTCTGAGAAGCTTTGGCAGCCTTAGCGGCATCCAATTCTCTTTGTTTAGCTGCTTGTTCGAGTTCCTTCTGCATCTTACCTCCATGACGGTAGAACTTACGAGTTGGAGAAAATTCTCCTAGACGATGACCTACCATTTCTTCAGTCACAAAAACGCTGATATGTTCTCGTCCATTGTGAACACCGAAAGTAAAACCTACCATTTCAGGAGCAATAACACAGGCTCTTGACCAGGTTTTGATAATTTCGCGATCACCAAGCTTACGTCCTTCAACTTTCTTGAGAACTCGGGGATCTACATATGGACCTTTTTTGAGACTACGAGACATAGATTCTACAATTATTTACTACTACGACGACGGACAATATATTTGTTGCTTGGATTCTTCTTCTTACGGGTCTTCTTACCAAGCGCTGGCTTACCCCATGGAGTCTTCGGATGCATACCGAGTGGCTGACGTCCTTCTCCACCACCATGTGGGTGATCTACTGGGTTCATAGCAGAACCGCGAACTGCTGGACGCTTGTTCATATGACGGGCACGTCCGGCCTTACCGATAGTGACAGCACTGTGTTCGAAGTTACTTACTTGGCCGATAGTAGCATAACAATCCTTATTTACCAAACGGATTTCTCCAGAAGTCAGCTTTACCTGTGCCATCGGACCATCAAGAGCCATGAGAGTTGCCTGAGTTCCAGCGCTACGGACAATCTGTCCACCCTTACCTACTTTAAGTTCAATATTACAAATAATGGTACCGGTTGGGATATTCTTAAGTGGAAGTCGGTTACCATCTTCAATTGGTGACTCTTCTCCAGAAACAACCATCTGGCCTGCTCGCATTTTTTGAGTAGCAAGGATATAACGCTTCTCACCATCTACGTAGTTTATCAAAGCAATCAAACCTGAACGATTTGGATCTTTTTCAATACTGGCAATTTTACCAGGAATACCCAGTTTGTCCTGACGAAAGTCAATCACACGGAAGCGACGCTTATGTCCACCACCCTGGTGACGAACTGAGATCTTACCATGAGAACGTCCTCCGCGCTTCTTATAAGGAGCCAAAAGAGACTTCTCTGGAGCACGGTCAGTCACAGCCTCTGGTTTGACCACAGACATGTTGCGGCGACCCGCGTTATTTCTTTTGTAGATTTTTATTGCCATAACGTTCTGTATCGGAAAATGTTACAATCCTGCTTTAAAAAGTTCTAATGACTGACCCTCTGAAAGAGTGACGTATGCCTTCTTTACAGATTTCTGCTTACCAGGAGTTTGATTGCGACCAAAAGCCTTTGTCTTTCCTGGCAGATTGACTATATTTACTGCAACCACATCTACACCGTAGACTTCCTTGATAGCGCGCTTTACAGAAAGCTTTGTAGCGGTGCTTGCTACATGGAAAACATACTTTCCTTTTGCACCTTCTACGTATGCCTTCTCAGTAATACGAGGCTTCAAGAGCACATGGAAAGCTACGCCTGTCTGATTGACAGAGGTAGACTTCTTTGCGGCCTTCTTCTTTGTAGTTGTCTTTGCAAGTATTGCCATAGTCGTAAAATTATTTCTCCCAAGCAGTAAAACGTTTAGCGAGTGCTTCGATACCAGCTACTGAAGTAAGCACATATTCGCTATTCAACAACTCTACTACATTGAGGTTTTCTGCCAATGTATTCTTTGTGCGCTGCGTGTTACGGATAACGCGAGCAGAAGCAAATTCATCTTGTGCAAAAGCTACTACTACGCTTTTATTTTCCATTCCAAGAGCAGTACGAGTAGCCACAAATGACTTCGTTTTCATTTCAGGAAATACCAATGTCTCAAGAAGAACGAGCTTACCAGCACGAATCTTTTCTGCCAAAGCAATCATAACTGCCTTCTGACGCATCTTCTTATTGGTGTCTTTACCATAGTTTTCCTCCTTACGAGGACCAAATACGACACCACCCTTACGCCAAACAGGGTTACGCACTTCACCAACGCGAGCACGTCCAGTTCCCTTTTGTTTCCAAGGCTTTCTACCAGAACCAGCACGCTCTGAACGATCCTTTGTGTGAGCAATAGTCTGACGTTCATTAGCAGTCAAAGCAACGTATACTTGATGAAGCAATACATCGTTTGATGGCAAACCAAACACGGCTTCTGAAAGCTCTATGTCTTTGGTCTTCTTACCAGAAAAATTGTTGACGGCTACCTGTATCATAAAATTCTTTAGTTTATGCTCCCACTATCTTAACAATACGTCCATTGACTCCTGGTACAGCTCCCTTAACGCCGATAAGTCCTTCTTCGATATTCACGTACACAACATGGAGATTCTGCACAGTCATTTTTTCACCACCCATACGGCCAGCCATACGACGACCCTTAATAACGTGTTCTGGGAATGTAGCACCGATAGAACCAGGCTTTCGCATATCATGCTTACGTCCATGAGAGGCAGGTGCACCGCGGAAATTGTAACGCTTGACTACACCCTGAAAGCCCTTAGCTTTTGTAGTGCCAGTAATATGAACTTTCTCTCCTACGCTAAACTGATCAACTGAAAGAGTAGAACCCTCTTCAATAGCTTCAAGTTCATTGAGAGCTGCTGCTTTAGATTCTTCTGTCTTATTCTTATCTACACGAAATTCTGATACTGCATTTTTGCGACTTGTTTTTTCGGTTGTAAGCTGGATAGCTGAGTAACCATTCTTAGCTTCAGTCAACTTACGACTTACCTTGTTTGGAGTACACTCGATAAGTGTCACATTTAAAGCTCCCTTTTCTTCATCGAAAAGAGTAGTCATTCCAAGTTTTTTGCCGATCAGAAATTTCATATCGTTCAAACTACATTTAGTAAACAAAAAACTGACTTTCTAAACTAGCCAGTTTCTCTTAGAAAAAAGAAACGTTGGCCCATGCAGTATCTTTTCCTCAACCGACACTTTACTACGAGGATTAGACTAGCACGAGTTACTGGTGAAGACTTCTTCTCAACAACTGATCCCTCGTGGATAGGCTCTTGAGAAGAAATCTTCTCTTAAATTACATTTTTATTTCCACGTCGACTCCAGCTGGGAGATCGAGGTTGGTAAGGTTATCAATAGTCTTTGCAGATGGATTCACAATGTCGATAAGACGTTTGTGAACACGCATTTCAAACTGATCGCGAGAATTTTTGTGAACAAAAGTAGATTTGTTGACAGTCATTCTGTGGATTTCTGTTGGCAATGGAACTGGACCTGTAATCTCGGCTCCGGTGCGTTCTGCTGTTTCGACAATTTTACGAGCCGATTGATCAACAATCTTATGATCGTACGCCTTAATCTTAATGCGTACTCGGAGCGTATTTTGTGCAACTTCTGTTTTTTTCATGAGAGTCTTTAAATATACTTGTGTTCCTTTTCAAGTGAACATTGGTGGGGACAATGTCTCCATTGTCCGCCACACAGTTACCTCGAAATTTACTTGATAACCTTTACTACTACACCAGCACCTACTGTGCGTCCACCTTCGCGGATAGCGAAGCGTGATCCGTCTTCGAGAGCTACTGGAGCAAGCAATTTAACCTTAAAGTTAATTGTATCACCAGGCATTACCATTTCGGTTCCTTCTGGAAGTTCTACTTCTCCGGTTACATCAGTAGTACGGATGTAGAACTGAGGCTTGTAACCCTTGAAGAAAGGAGTGTGACGTCCACCTTCTTCTTTAGAGAGGATATATACCTCTGCTTCGAATTCAGTGTGAGGAGTGATAGAGCCAGTCTTAGCAAGCACCTGTCCACGCTCTACATCTTCCTTCTTGATACCACGGATAAGGATACCGGCGTTATCACCACAAAGACCCTTATCAAGAGACTTGTTGAACATTTCAATACCAGTCACAACAGTCTTCTGAGTGTCGCGGAGACCAACGATTTCTACTTCTTCGTTCAAGCTGATCATACCACGCTCGATACGTCCGGTAACTACAGTACCACGACCTTCGATTGAGAAGATATCTTCGATAGGAAGAAGGAAAGGCTTCTCAGTGTCACGAACAGGCTCAGGGATCTTGGTATCAAGAGCAGCCATCAAATCCCAGATAGGCTTAGCTTCTGCACTGTCAGCGTCTGTAGACTCAAGAGCCTTCAAAGCAGATCCGCGAACTACAGTAGCGTTAGCACCATCAAATTCATACTTAGAAAGGAGTTCACGTACTTCTTCTTCTACAAGGTCTACGAGCTCTGCGTCGTCTACCATATCTACCTTGTTGAGGAAAACTACGATTTCTGGCACACCAACCTGACGAGCAAGCAAGATATGCTCGCGAGTCTGAGGCATAGGACCATCAGTAGCTGAAACTACGATGATAGCACCATCCATCTGAGCAGCACCAGTGATCATGTTCTTGATATAGTCAGCGTGACCAGGACAGTCAACGTGAGCATAGTGACGAGCTTCTGTTTCGTATTCACAGTGAGCGGTAGCAATAGTAATACCACGATCACGCTCTTCAGGAGCCTTGTCGATTTCATCAATACCACGTTCTTTTGCAAAACCCTTCATGCTCAAAACATGCAAGATAGCTGCTGTAAGAGTAGTCTTACCATGGTCAACATGACCAATAGTACCGACGTTTACATGGGGCTTGGTGCGCTGAAACTGCTCTGCCATATATTTAGTGGACCATACAGTTTTTCTTTCTAATAAAGAAAATATGCAGGTATATTCCTAAAAAATTAGTTCTTATAATTATTTTTACTTTTTTGCTTGTTTTTCCTTTTCCTAAGGTCTTTTTTACTCAGAAAAAGAAAAAAGCTTGTTCAAAAAGCGTCACAAAGAATAATAACAACTGAAGAGAATACTGTCAAGTTTACCCGCCCTATTTGCGAAGCTATAGGCGGGCTTTTATCAAAAATACCGCATTCACCTCTTGTCTATCTTATAAAAATCCCCTATCTAAAAGAAAAAGTGCGTGGTGGGGACCAATTTCCCCACCCGCACTCGCCGCTCACTTCATGATTACTTCAGGATACGTAACCTCAACCCCTGCTTCAACAATGTGTGCCAACCATTCAAGATGAACATTGTCATGACTGTGACCTGCTTCCGTCTTGAAGCCACAGGCACACTTGAGCCAAATATGAATACCTCTCTCTACCCACTGACCATGATGTCCATTATCTCGGCCAGCGAAGCACTCTGCCGTGATAAATGGTTCCTGTTCCTCGTCCGACAAGGTATCCATAAATTTCTGAATTTCTTCGGGGCGCATAACAATTCTCCTAGTCTTTCAAAAGCCCTACGACTGAACAAATCTCATCCAGATTTCTGGACATTAGAGAGTAACCTATCTACTTAGGCTCGCCAAGGAATACAGTAAAGGTTTTCACGGGGGTTTGCTCGAAGAAAAAGCGTGGTCTGCGAAACCTATTGAGCAGTTTTTCTGAGAGCACAGAGTGAATGTTTCGCTGGAAAACATGAACGTCTCCGAAAAAACTTTTGCTGTATGACTAACCACTTACAATAAATAAAAAACCGCCTCTTGCGAGACGGTTTTTAATTTCAAGTAATTTCTCTACTCAGCCTTACCAGCAGTTCTTGTTCCAATAATCTCTTGAGCGACATTACTTGGTACTTCGGCATAGTGACCGAATTCCATGGCGTAGCTGGCACGTCCCTGGCTCATAGAGCGCATCTGAGTAGCGTAACCAAACATAGATGAAAGCGGTACTTCAGCGTGAATTTCCTTCACAGCAGCAGCACCTTCTCCGCGAGGAATCATTTCCTTGATAATACCGCGCTTTGATGAAAGGTCACCCACCATATCACCCATGAACTGCTCTGGGGTAGTCACTACTACCTTCATCACCGGCTCAAGAATAACTGGCTTGGCCTTCTTGGCAGCTTCCTTGAAAGCAAGTGATCCAGCGATACGGAAAGCGGCTTCTGAAGAGTCAACATCATGGTATGATCCATCGAATACAGTAGCCTTGATATCTACGGTTGGGTAACCAGCGAGTACGCCAGTTTCCATAGCTTCCTGAATTCCCTTATCGATAGGCTTGATGAATTCCTGAGGAATAGCACCACCCTTGATTTCATCAGCAAACTCATAGCCATCACCAGCTTCCTGTGGTTCGAGGCGTAGCCAACAATGACCATACTGTCCACGTCCACCAGACTGACGCACAAACTTTCCTTCAGCTTCTGACTTCATGCGAATAGTTTCACGGTAAGCTACCTGAGGACGACCCACATTCACTTCTACCTTGAATTCACGCTTCATACGGTCTACTAAGATATCGAGGTGAAGCTCACCCATACCAGAAAGGATGGTCTGACCAGTTTCGACATCAGTACGGACACGGAATGTAGGATCTTCTTCCATCAACTTCTTCAAAGCAATACCCATCTTTTCCTGGTCAGCCTTGGTCTTTGGTTCAACAGAAATATCAATAACCGGCTCTGGGAAAACAATAGATTCAAGAATAACTGGGAAATCAATATCACAAAGAGTATCTCCTGTAGTGGTTACTTTCATACCCACCAAAGCTCCGATATCACCAGCGGTGAGTTCTTCGATTTCTTCACGTGAGTTTGAATGCATACGAAGGATACGTCCGATACGTTCTTTCTCCCCCTTGGTTGAGTTGAATACATATGAACCAGCTTTGATAGTACCTGAGTACACACGGAAGAAGGTCAGCTGTCCTACGAAAGGATCAGTAGCTACCTTGAAAGCCAAAGCAGAGAACTTTTCACTGTCATCAGTCTTGCGCTCAATCGGCTGCTCAGTATTAACATCAGTCGCTACTATCGGTGGAATATCAAGTGGAGATGGGAGGTAGTCTACGACACCATCCAAGACCAACTGCACACCCTTGTTGCGAAGAGCTGTACCAGTAAACACTGGGATAAGACGTACAGTCACTACTGCCTGACGCAAAGCAGCTTTCAATTCTTCAACAGAAATTTCTTCTCCGCTCAAGTACTTCTCAGTCAAAGCATCATCAGTCTCAGAAATTTTTTCTACCATTTTTTCACGCCATACTTTAGCGTTATCAAGAAGCTCAGCTGGAATTTCCGCTTGAGTGATGATTTCACCCATAGAACCACTGAATGTGTATGACTTCATAATCATGAGGTCAATCACGCCATAGAAATCTCCACGCTCACCCATAGGCAGCTGCACAGCTACTGCGTTTGGAGTAAGACGGTTCCAGATAGACTTGAGGGCTGTTTCAAAGTCAGCTCCTTCTTTGTCAATTTTGTTAATAAAACAGATACGAGGCACATTGTATTTGTCAGCCTGGCGCCACACAGTCTCAGACTGTGGTTCTACACCTTCCTTACCATCAAATACCACTACACCACCATCAAGAACACGAAGAGAACGCTCTACCTCTACGGTAAAGTCTACATGACCAGGAGTATCGATAATATTGATCTGATGATCCTTCCAGTAACAAGTAGTGGCTGCTGAGGTGATAGTGATACCACGCTCACGCTCCTGTTCCATCCAGTCCATAGTGGCCTCACCTTCATGCACTTCTCCAATCTTGTGAGTGATACCAGTGTAAAACAACACACGTTCTGTGGTTGTGGTTTTACCAGCGTCGATATGAGCAATGATACCGATGTTACGAAACTGCTCGAGAGGTGTTTTCTTGGCCATACAAAAAATTTAGTATTTTATATCTGGATAAATAATAATGGAATCTTCTTAAAGCAAAAAGCTTCTCGAAAGAAGCTCTAGGCAAAGTGAGCGAAAGCTTTGTTGGCTTCAGCCATACGGTGAGTGTCTTCGCGCTTCTTCATAGCGGTACCTACCTTATTTGAGGCGTCGATAAGTTCGTCAGCAAGCTTCTCAGCCATACCCTTACCCTTCTTGTTGCGACAAGCGTCACGCAACCAACGCATAGCGAGTACCTGACGGCGCTCTCCTGAAACTGGCACTGGCACCTGGTAGTTAGCGCCACCTACGCGACGGCTCTTCAGCTGAAGCAATGGAGCAACGTTCTTTATTGCCTGCTCAAAAGTGTTGAGACCACCCTTCTTGGTGCGGTCATGGATGATATCAAAAGCATCGTAGATAATTCTTTCTGCAGTACTCTTCTTACCATCCCACATGATCATTCCAATGAAATGACCTACCAAAGGGTTACCGTACTGAGTGTCCGGCTTCCATTCTCGTTTAAATTGTCGCTTTCTTCGTGGCATAAAAACTAGGTTTTAGGTGATAGTGAATAGGTTTTAGGTTCTCTGTAATAGT
>CAYLMF010000006.1:0-10121 GCA_964385005.1 uncultured Bdellovibrionales bacterium
TCAGTCAGACTTGATGCTCCAGTGCCGCCATTTACAACTGGAAGTACTCCGGTCACTTCTGAGGTGAGGTCGACAGATGTACCAAGGGTAGAAGCGATAGTGATAGTGCCTGACCCTTCAGTAATGGTGATGCCTGCACCGTCAGTCAAGGTGGTGAGTGTATAACCAGTACCATTGCCGATAAGAAGGGTACCGTTGGCTGCTGCTGAGCCGTCTACGCCTGTACCTCCGCGACTTGGATTGAGCTGTGCTTCACTTGCCACTACACTACTACTTGTAAAGTAGGCTACCTGACCCGTGGTACCACTACCAGTGACACCGCCAGCGCCTGAAACAGATGAACAATTCCATGTATTAGTAGTGTCATTCCAAGAAAGAACGTCATTATTTGTACAACCCTGAAGCAGTGAGAGCTCGTTACCGCCAGTTCCGCTAAACTCTAACCCTGAATTTGAAACAGCACTACCAGTACCATCTGCTGAATCAAGGAGGTCTACTGCTAGTGTCGGAGTACCACCTTCTGTAGATGAACTACCAGAGATACCATTGCCTGCGGTGATGGTAGCCACGTAGTTTCCTGTGGTATTAGTTCCAAGAACTATAAGATCATTGAGCGAACTTGCCCCCGTACCTCCGTTTGCAACTGGGAGAGTCCCCGTCACCTCGGAAGAAAGATCTATCTGAGTACCCAGCGTTGAAGCAATAGTGATAGTCCCAACTCCCTCAGTAATAGTAATACCCGTACCATCCGTCAAAGTAGCTAAACTATAGCCACTGCCATTCCCTATTAATAGAGTACCGTTAGGTGCAGTAGAACCATCTACGCCAGTACCACCACGCAATGGATTGAGCTGTGCTTCTGCAGAAAGTGTAGATGAACCACTCCAGTATGTAACATAATTGTTCGTGCCAGAGCCAGAAAGCCCTCCTACTCCAGAAACAGTTGCACACTCCCAAACATTGCTCACATCGTCCCATGCGAGAATCTCTGAGTTAGCACATCCTTGAAGAAGAGTAAGTTCATTGTCACCTACACCACCAAACTCAAGACCTGAATTAGATGAGGTAACGCCTGCACTGTCTGTACTATCAAGAAGATCGATAGCAATCGTAGCCGTACCTGCTTCTCCTGCGGCAGAACCACTGATACCATTGCCACTATTAATAGTCGCTACGTAATTGCCTGTTGTATCTGTGCCAAGTGCTACTGCATCAGCAGCAATAGAAACTACACCAGCATTAGTAACCGAGGCATCACCAGAAAGAGTTGCGAAAACTGGAGCGCTACCAGTCACACCCAAAAAGAGCTGTCCATTTGTTCCTGCGGTAGTCACCTGTACAGCAGAGGCGCCATTGCCAATCACTACTCCATTAGAGGTGAAGGTGGTTACCCCAGTACCGCCATTCGCTACTGGAAGAGTGCCTGTAATTTCTGAAACTAAGTCTACACTTGTTCCTAGCGTAGAAGCGACCGTAATCGTGCCTGATCCCTCAGTAATAGTAATACCTGCTCCATCTGTAAGGGTAGTTAATGTGTATCCAGTACCGTTACCTATCAAGAGTGTGCCATTAGCAGCAGCTGATCCATCTACACCCGTACCGCCACGCACTACATTGAGCTGATTTTCTCCTGAGAGAGACGAGCTACCAGACCAATAGGTTACTTGGCCTGATGTACCTGATCCTCCAAGTCCAGAAGCAAAACTTCCACACTCCCACTGGCCAAGAGTGTCATTCCACTGCAGCCCCTGACCATTCGTACATCCCTGAAGTAGGGTAAGTTCATTATTACCAGCACCACCAAATTCCAATCCGGAGTTAGACACAGATACACCAGTACTATCTACAGAATCAAGAAGATTAATGGAAAGCGCTGGGGCTACCCCCTCACCAATCAATCCTCCGCTAATTCCATTACCGTCAGTAATACTTGCTACATAATTTCCATCCGTGTCAGTACCAAGATCAATCGATCCAGTTGAGCCCGTACTAATATCACTAAAAGCTGCACCATCATTCGAAAGCTGCCAAGCCTGAGTGGTGCCATTGTAACGAAGGGTCGGCGCAGTAGCTGCGCTCGATACAGTGAGGTCAAAGTTATTACCACTCAATGCTGTACCAGACCCAATATTGAAAACCTGTTCCGTAGTACCAGTGTCTGTATTCTGTGCATGAATGTCATCAAGAATTTTGTCGTTATCTTTGAGGTACCCCTTGATAGCACTCGCTGGAATAGCTGGGATGACACTTGTCGCAAACTTACCACCCTTATCAAGTACTGGGATATCACCTTCATTGGTACCAATCGTTTTTCCTTGGATGAACTGAGCATTGAAGGCACGCGGGACTGAACCAAGTTTTTTGCGCGGTACCATTTCTGAATCTTCTCCAATACGGATACCGATATAAAAATCTCCTGTATCGAAGTTGATACTGGCAGGAATTGGATTTGATGTTCCAAGTGAAGCACGGAAAATTCCATTCTTAACTTCAAGTGACTGCACTTCTTCCCAAAGCTTTCCATCACTGTTCGATGGATATGGATCAACTACGGTACGGTTTCTGGTATACAAAGCAAAGCGGATATTATAGGTACCATTGGTAACTACTTTATTTTCACTATTGAAAAGTGAGGCTGAAACAGATATTTGACGAATAGAATCTCCACTCGACTGCGCAAAAACAGATCGTCCGAAGGACCACCCTGTAATAATCGTCACAATACTCAGTGCGAGTAAGAGTGACGTGTATGCTGTTTTTCGGTTTTTATTTTTTACATAAAACGGCATGAAAATGGAAGCTTTATTCCTCTAGAATTATAGCATATTTTTTGGCTTGCAAGTAGTGTTTTTGTGTATAACTTACAAAGAAAATCTTGTACGAAAAAGTGACAAGATTTTCTTTGTACGTTTTACATTATTTTGCTACCGCCCAACCAAATGTATCTCCGATAGCGCCCGCAATCAAATCAAACAATGAGACTGTTTTGGAGCCAGTAGAGACAGCATAAGAATCACTCGTAACCTTATTACCAAAACGGTCCTCTGAGTTAATAACATAGATATACGTGGACGCCTGTTCAAGACCAGGGATAATGATGCTATGACTGAAACCATAGTCTGCCTCACCAATTTCTTGTTTTTCCTGACCTGCCTTTGAGTACTGGATCACCGACTTGGCTAACTTGTTGGTAGACCATGTAAGTACCAGCTTCACACCTTGATTATTTTTTTCGGTAAATGACTCTCCACGCACACCTGTCACCTCAAGCGGTTCCGGTGAATCTTCAAGGAGAATAAGTTCTGCTTCACCTCCTATTGCAATATCGCCCACCTTAAAACTTTCACTCGTATACTGAGCAGTACCAAAAAGAGCCTCCTTGTCTTTGAGTTCTTGTGACTGCGGAGCTGCGGGCTTAAGATCTTGCTTGGTTGGCTCTGGAGCAACCGGGATTGCTTCTTCTACGACAGGAGCTTTTTTAAAAAAGCGATTATAACCATACCACCCAGCTCCTCCAAGAA
Organism: uncultured Bdellovibrionales bacterium; assembly: GCA_964385005.1. Lineage (GTDB taxonomy): Bacteria > Patescibacteriota > Minisyncoccia > Moranbacterales > UBA1568 > UBA1568. Next base: position 3,522 of record CAYLMF010000006.1, read on the forward strand.
ACAATAAAACAAGCAGTATAATAATCCACTTCTTTTTACTCGATGTCTGTTTTTCTTCACCAGCTCCTCCTGCTTGGATATCAGGAGTTGCTATTGGATCAGCCATAGATACGTTTCACCCTAACGTTTTTTATATACTGATAGTATATCACAAAAAATACCGCCTGCTAAGCAAAAAGACTCTCTGTTCTTGTATGGAAGACCACAAAGCACCTATACTGAATACGAACCCTTTTCATATATTTCTATGCAGCATCACTACATCGTCATTATGGCTGGAGGATCTGGTACTCGCCTATGGCCTCTTTCTCGTAAAAGTACACCAAAACAGTTCCAATCATTTCTTTCTGATCAGACACTCTTACAAGAAACCTACGCACGCGCCCTAGAAGTAGTGCCCAAAGAATATATTTTTATTTCCACTACAAGCGCCTACGCCGAAACAGTGCTCTCGCAAATACCCGGACTAACCCAAGACTCCCTTATCCTTGAACCCCTCGCCAAAAATACTGCCCCTGCTATTAGTCTCGTAGCTACGCTCCTTGTCAAAAAAGACCCTCAGGCTATCGTAGCTACTATTGCTTCAGACCATGCAATCGAAAATACTGATGAGTTTGTTGCGACACTTAAAACTGCTTTCCAAGCGATTGATACTTACCCTACCAAATTGGCCACTGTTGGCATCAATCCTACCAAACCAGACACTGGTCTTGGCTACATCAAAATAGGCAACGAATGCCCTCTAGAAAGCCAAAAAAGGGTATTTTTTATCGATGAATTCAAAGAGAAGCCCGACTATGAAACCGCCCTCCGTTACACTGAAGACTGGGGGTATCTTTGGAACGCTGGTTACTTCATTTTTGCCGCCTCTACCCTTCTCGATTGGGTAGCTACCTATGCACCAGAACTTAAAGCTATCATGCAAAATATTAGCAAACTTGATACTCAAGACACCGCATACTTATCCGATCTGGAGTCTCTCTACAGTCAATCACCAAGCGAACCCATAGAACCTCTCATTATCGAAAAACTCACTCCCGTAGAGCGCCTTGTTATACCAAGCAGTCTTAAATGGAGTGACGTAGGTAACTGGAGTACTCTTTTGCAATTCCTGACAGAAAAGAAAAATCAACCCATCGTTACTGAAGGGTCTCATCTTGACTTAGGAAGCGAAAACATTCTTGTCAAAAATACAGCCAAAGACAAAAAAATTGTCACTCTTGGTCTCAAAAATATTGTGATTATCGATACACCTGATGCTATTCTTATCGCTGATAGCGAAAAAGCCAGCACAGACATGAAAGCTCTCATCGAAAAATTAAGAGAAGATGATACTACTCTTCTCTAGATGTTGTCAGTCTACCAAGCAGTGCTTCTAATTCTTCCTCTGAATAATATTCAAGCACTACTCTTCCACCCTTACCGCTTGGTGAAATTTTAACCTTGGTACCAAGAATCTCAGTGAGCTCATTGGCCTTAGCAGTAAGCAAGATATGTTCTGGCTTCTGAATCCGAGTATGCGCTTTGACTGAAACACTCCGTACACGATTTTCTGTTTCACGTACCGTGAGTTCCTCACTTAAAATAAGTTCAAAAATTGCCCGTTGCTTTTCTTTATTTTCAATTCCCAAAAGTGCCTTAGCATGTCCCTCACTAATCTTGCCCTGGCTGACTGCACGCTGGATATCTATCGGTAATTGCAAAAGTCGCACGCTATTGGCAATCGCACTACGGCTCTTACCCATCTTCTTCGCCACTTCTTCTTGGTGTAAACCAAACTCATGAAGCAAACGCTGATAGGCTTTCGCTTCTTCAATCGGGTTTAAGTTATGACGCTGGATATTTTCGATGATGGCAAGCTCAAGTTTCGTCTGCTCTGAAGCTTCTCGGACGATTACAGGCACCTTGGTAAGACCGGCTTTTTTGGATGCCTGGAAACGTCTTTCGCCAGCAATAAGTTCATAACTATCACCCACTCGAGTAACCACTAATGGCTGTAATACGCCATGTTCTTTGATAGATTCTGCCAATTCAAGGAGCTTCACTTCATCAAAATAAACACGCGGCTGATGAGGATTTGGCACAATATCAGTCACAGAAACCTCCAGCATCCCGTTTTTTGGCGCACTCACCGCTAGAGCCTCACCTGATGGAGTTTCCCGTACACTCGGTTGCTCATACATAAACCCGGTATTCGCCGGACGCGTTACCTCTCCCTCTGTCTCTTCAATTTTCTTTGGCGGAATAAGTGACGCTAATCCCCTTCCGAGTCCGTGCTGCTGTGCCATAGATGTTTACACAATTTTTACTTTTTTCTTTTCCTCTTCATCGCGGGTAATGATTTCTTTCGCTACTGATTTGTAGGCGCGAGCACCTTTGGAGAAAGCATCAAAATCCAAAATAGACTTCCCGAAACTTGGAGCCTCAGCCAAACGGATAGAGCGAGGAATAATACTTTCAAATACTGGTCCCGGAAAATGTGCACGTACCTCACTCACTACTTGTCGTGCCAGACGGTTACGACGATCATAGAGTGTCAGAAGTGCTCCACAGATACGAAGATTTGGCTGTAAACGCTCTCGTACAAGCTCTATCGTACCTAAAAGCTGACTCAAACCTTCAAGTGCGTAGTACTCTGTCTGCACAGGAATAACTACTTCATCTGAAGCCACCAAGCCATTGATAGTAAGTAAACCGAGTGATGGAGGACTATCAATAAGAATGAAATCATAGTATGGCTTAATTTGACGAAGGACACTCTGAAGACGATACTCACGTCCTTCTAAATGAATCATCTCTATCTCTGCGCCTGCCAAATCCTGAGCAGCTGGAATCACGTGAAAGTTTTCTGTATCAGTCTGGATGATAATTTCCTGTGGAGGCAACCCCCCTACCATGGCATGATACAAATTCTTACTCATAGCGCGTGGATCAATACCGAGGCCAGATGAGGCATTACCCTGAGGGTCAAGATCCACCAAAAGCACTCGCTTCCCAAACTCAGCTAAATAGCGGGCGACATTGATAGTTGAGGTGGTTTTACCCACCCCACCTTTTTGATTAATAAAGCCAATTGTTTTTGCCATCATACGTTTGTGAGAGTTCTCTATTTCCTTAGTATACGCGATTGACAAATGATAATCAATTTCCTATGCTTGTTCTGTGCCAGCTCGAGCCGAGGTGGTGGCTAGCCATAGGCTAGTAAAAATGGTAGATTTAGTCGCCTCTGGCGACCACACGGGACAAAATCAAAAGAATATGATTTTAGTCTATGTTATTCAGAGTATATCAAAGAAATATCGCTATATTGGAATAACCAATAATCTTGAAAAACGAATTTCTCAACATACTTTAAAGAAGTCTTTCTATGCGCCATTTAAGGTAATTTTAACTGAAAAATACCTCAGCTATACTGATGCAAGAAAAAGAGAGATTTACTTAAAAAGTGGACAAGGAAGACTTTACCTTGATAGTCTTAGTTAGTAATAAGCCGAGGTGGTGGAATGGTAGACACACGGGACTCAAAATCCCGCGCTAGCAATAGCATGAGGGTTCAAGTCCCTCCCTCGGCACCAAAGAAAAACTGCCTAAAAAGGCAGTTTTTGTATTCCTATGTATTTTGCTGCAATAACCAAGCATCCAGACTGGCTTTTTTGTTTGCAACATCCTGATCTATGGCTTGTTCTAGAGTTGATCTAATCATCACATAACTCTCAATACATACATGCGGACCCTGCGAGACAACCGTCTTGATGAACTTTGTCTTTACTTTATTACCCTTAAAATCTTCCGGTGGTTCTTCTAAACTACAAGTGATTACTACCGGTACCTCATGTTCCACAATAGGTACTAGCTTTATTGCCCTATCTTCTTGATGTAACGGTCCCGATCCTGAAGGCATTTCAGTAAAAGCCAAGGCTCCAGAAGTGGTGTCTATGAATACCGCAGGCATTCCGCCCTGCATAACACCAACGTGCCCCTGATGCCACTCTTTATGATAAGGTACCGTGAGCGTCATCGTTTTCTTTTCAGGATCATAATACATATTCTCAGGCAACAAACCAACATTACTATTGGTCTGTTCTGAAGACTTGATGTACCGCAAGAGAGCTTCGTGATTGTTTTCTCTCGCCCAGTCTTCTACGAGAATTGCTCGGCTTTCCTGTTGTTCAACCCCCTTCTCTTGAGAAGATAGCTTCTGTGGTGGCTGGCTAAAAGTTCCTTCATTCATAGTGCTCCATGCTTATAAATCTAGTATACCACTCACCTGGATTCTTTTTTTCTCAAAGCCGCCTCCGTCACCCGTGCCAAAAGTACCGCTACTGTCACTGGTCCTACTCCGCCCGGTACCGGCGTAACCGAGACATCTTCGCGATACACTCCGTCGTCTCGTGTGATATCCCCTATCACATCACCCTTGTTATCATAACTAATCCCACCATCTATCATCACTGCTCCATTCTTTGCATCAAATGCTGTCAAAGAATGAGCATCCCCTGTAGCACTCAAAATGACATCAGCGTCCTGGATAACCTCAAGAGGCAAGTCTCTACCTTCTTTGAGGGTATACCTTGCTTCAAGTCCACTATTTGTAAGAGCTTTTTCTAGAACCTCTCCCATTAAGTGAGAGTTCACTATTGCTACTCCTCTTGTGCGTCCCTTTTTTGGTGCAGAATTCACAAGTTCTAACATGGCTCGAGGAAAAACGGGTAAACGTTCCTGATCGCCAGCCAAAAATTTTTTGATCGTCTCTGGATGAAAACCATCAGTGTCTTTATTTGGCTCTATAGAAGCAATAATTCTATCTGTATCTAGACCTTCGGGAAGTGGCAACTGCACGATGATACCATGGATATCTGCTCGTTGATTGAGTCCCTCTATGGTCCCTATGAGTACTTCCTCGCTGACATCAGCTCCAAAAACCTTTTTTTCAAAAAGTATCCCAAGTTCCTCTGCTCGGCGTTCTTTGATACCTACATAGAGATGTGATGGGGCATCATCCCCCACCAAAATCACACCTAGTCCAGGTGTTAGGCTATGTTCTCTAATAGTTTTCTCGGTAGCTTGAAAAATTTTTTCAGCTACTATTTTTCCAGAAAGAAGCATGGACTTAAAGTATAAAAAGTAAGAAAATAATTCCCGCTACGATACGATAGATTCCAAAAGGAATAAACGTATGTGTCTGCACAAAACGAATGAGGAATTTGATAGTCATCATCGCTACCACAAAAGCAGTGATAAACCCTACGCTCAGAATTCCAAAATCACTTGAGCTGAGTAGTCCAAAACTTTCATACAAATCTTTACTCGATGCAGCAAGCATAGTCGGCACTGCGAGAAGAAATGAGAATTCCACAATCACCGTGCGCTCCATACCGAGAAGCAACCCTCCCATGATAGTAGCTCCGGCTCGACTAACTCCTGGTATCACCGCCATGGCTTGAAAGAGCCCTACGAGGAATGCCGTGCGGTAACTGATCTGGCCAAGCTCCGTGATAGTCTTGGTCTGTTTTTTCTGAAAGTACTCCACCGCGATAATAGCAACGCCGCCTACAATCAGACTCACTACCACCGTCATGGATGAGGCAAAAAGGCTTTTAATAAAGGGATAAAACACTCCTCCCACCACCAAAGCGGGAATAAGCCCTACCAATAGACGCTTATTCATTTCCCAATCATGAAGCAGTCGCCCGAAGTACAGTACCACTACTGCTAGGATAGCTCCGAGCTGGATAACTACCTCAAAAGTCGAGAGAAATTCTGTCGTTGGTAAATCAAGAATATGCGCTGTAAGAATAAGATGCCCGGTAGAAGAAATCGGTAAAAACTCTGTCAGACCCTCTACGATTCCCAAGATAATGGCTTCGAAAAAATTCATATCTAGAATAATGCATTATGATTTTTGGCAGCGATGGTTTCTTCGAGCGAGAGGTGCTCGGTCTTGGCAGAATTGAGTAGCGCCTTATTGCCATGGAGCTCATGAATGACTTCCCAACTGTGAAGCTCTGGATATCGCGCAAGGATAGCTTCGGTCACTTCTACAGTCGCACGTACATCAGCTGCTCCCGTATGGGCATCGATATGATCCTTGTCACAGTACAGCTTATACGCAGCCGAGAGATTACGTGGCTTGAACATATCACGCGGTTCCTTGGAGTGATAGAGAATCTTGGCATCCAGGATCTTCTTCTGACTATAGTCAAAACTTTTCCCTACAGAGGCAAACTGCCCCCGAAGAAACGGCAGATCAAAGCCAGTGATGTTGAATCCACCGACATCTGCACCCTCAAACGTATTCCACAAGTCAAAAGCCAGCGTGGCAAAACTCGGACATAGAGCCACATCAGCATCATAGATACCGTTGATGCGACTCGCATCTTCTGGAATAGGCATACCTGGATTGATACGCTCCACGCGTGACTCTATTTCACCATTCGGATAGATTTTTTCGTAGGCAATTTCCACAATTTTGTCCTCAGAAGTCGACAATCCCGTGGTTTCGAGGTCAAAAATAATCAACGGCCGCTCAAGTGGCAGATAGTCAGTGATAGTGGTTTTCATGGGTATTATATTAGGCAAGAATGTGCTTATTTTAGCACC
>CAYLMF010000006.1:10221-22042 GCA_964385005.1 uncultured Bdellovibrionales bacterium
ACACTTGTGTAGTACGCGAGAAGTTGCAGTGGGATGATAGCGAGAAGTGGCGTGAGTATTTCGAGGGTACGAGGGATATACACTACCGCATCCGCCTTCTTGGCTACCTCGGTGTTACCCTCTGTGGTGATAGCGAGGACCGCTCCACCACGCGCCTTGATTTCCTCAAGTCCTGAGAGATTTTTCTCATACACGCTATCCTCTGGCACCACTACCACTGAGAGTGAATCGCCATCTACAAGTGCGATAGGGCCGTGTTTCATCTCGCCCGTGGCATAGCCCTCAGCTGAGACATAGGCAATCTCTTTGATCTTAAGCGCTCCTTCAAAAGCAATCGGGAAATTGTACTTCCGACCCAAAAAAAGAAAGTTCTTTTTTTTGGCAAATTTCTTGGCCCATTTCTTCATAGTTTTCCCTTCTGCCAAGACCTGCTCCATTAATTTTGGTAGCTCTTGGATGGCCCGCGCAATCTTCTTACCATCCGAGAGTGAGAGGCCTCGTTTTCGGCCCAAAAATAGGGTCAGGAGCGCCAATACACCCAGTTGTGATGTGAATGCCTTAGTCGAGGCCACGCTCACCTCCTGACCCGCATGATTGTATATTCCGGCATGGGTTTCTCTGGCAATCGTCGAGCCTACCGTGTTCACAATGCCCAAGACCAAGGCTCCTTGCCTTTTGGCTTCTCGGATAGCAGCGAGCGTATCTGCCGTCTCTCCTGACTGCGATAAGGCTATGACTGCTGTGTATTTATCCAAGATGAGCTTACGGTAACGAAACTCCGAAGCAAACTCCACTTCACAAGGGATGCCTGCAAATTCCTCGAGCATATATTCCCCTACTAAACTTGCATGATACGACGTCCCACACGACACAAAAATTATTCTCTTGATACTTGCCAAGCGCTTCTCTACTTCTCGGAGCCCGCCAAGTCTGGCCGTCCCCTCGGTCACAAGCAACCTGCCGCGCATGGCATCCTCGAGTGCTCGTGGCTGTTCGTAGATTTCTTTGAGCATAAAGTGTGGGTAGCCCTCACGCTTAGCCTCCGTCTCAGACCATTCCACCTCTACCACCTCCTTCTTGCTTACCTTGCCTCCACTGTGTACGGTGTAGCCACTCTCTGTGAGGACAGCATATTCACCATCATCGAGATACACCACGCGCCTCGTATGGGCAAGTAGAGGCGCCACATCGGAAGCGACAAACCACTCATCCTTACCCACGCCTATGACCAATGGACTACCCATGCGCGCTACCACTATCTTTCCCGGCTCACCACGATAAAGAGCAGCAATCCCGTACGTCCCCTTAAGCTTTGTGAGCGTAGCCTTTAAAGCCTCTTCAAAACTCTTACCCTTGTCCATATCTTTTCTCACCAAGTGAGCAATAACCTCACTGTCTGTTTCAGAACGAAAAACCACTCCTTGTTTTTTGAGTCCATCTTTGAGTTCCTGATAGTTTTCGATTATACCGTTATGCACCAGGGCAATTTCTTTTTTAGCGTCTGTGTGAGGATGAGCGTTTTTTTCACTTGGCTTCCCGTGAGTGGCCCAGCGAGTATGAGCAATACCGACACTTCCCTCGGTAGCCTTCTCAGCTAGTTTTTCCTCAAGATTAGCTACTTTGCCAAGCGCCTTCACCACCTGCACCTTGCCTGCACCCATGATGGCCACACCAGCACTATCATAGCCTCGATACTCAAGCCTCTTTAGGCCTTCTAGGAGCAAATCACTCGCCTCACGCTTTCCGATATATCCAATAATCCCGCACATAATTTTTTTATTAAGGAATAAATCTAAGGAGCTCTTCTAAACTCTCTATTTCATGCTCTGCCAGACACTGTCCTTTTTCACATAGAGGCTCCTCTATTTCCCTCCGACACATATGAAAGGTTTGGATATCTTTTCTCTCGGAAAGCCTCTCCATAAATTCCACCTTGTCGTCTACAAAAACTATTGCTTCTCCCTCTCTGTCACCGAGCACAATTTCTGTCTTATCACCTCCAGTGACTTTGATTTCATCAAAATGATGAGCAATGCCCGAAGCGATGATTTTTTGCTTCTGAAATTCTTCATTGCCAAAGGTCAAAAGTATCAAAGTTGCGCCTCGTCTCCGAAGTTCCATGAGCACAGTAACTACTTCAGGAAAAATAAACCCGCGCTTTTCACGCAAGATATTCTCTATTGCCGCCAAGACTCTTTCTTTGGTCACTTCACGCCAACCCAAAATTTCCATCTGACGCCGTGGACTAAATGCCTCTCCCAAAAGAGTGGCTCCATTGGCAAAAAATGTATAACTCATATCTATTTCTCTCTCGGTATTGCCTTCAGCCAAAAGAAGCTCGCGATAAAACTCATGATAAAAAACGCGTGTTGCCAAGAGGGTATTATCCAAATCAAGGTACACGCGCATACGACGTTAGGTTAAAAAATATTTTTGGATAAAAGCTTCTGCATCCGGAATATCTTCTGGGCAACCCACTGGCTGCCAGGCTCGAGCCTTTACTACGGTCACAGGATATTCTCTTGCCACCTGCACCAAAGTCTGAGGCAAACCAAACTCTGTCTCAGAAATGGGTACCAAAGGAAAATCAAAAAACCGGCTCGTGATAATGTATGTACCAGTATTGACCACACCGACTTCCTGGTCATGGGGACGCTCTGTGATAGATTCCAACTTTCCGTAAGCATCCACCTGGAGAAGCCCGTATTTAAGAGCATCATCCACATCCATCCCAATCACCGCTCCGCCTTCACTTACATCAGCCACTAGTTCTTGTAGATCTTCTACATGATACAAATCATCCCCATTCGTAACCAGTACTCGGCCCTTGAGATACGGCCTTAGGATACGCATGGCTCCGCCGGTTCCATCGAGCACGTCTTGAGTCACATAGGTGATTTGGCGTCCCTGCCATTCATCTCCAAAGTACTCCTTGATTTGTTCCTGTAGATACCCCACCACCAAAATCACCTCATCAATACCCTCAGGCAAAGTCTCCAAGCGCCACTCCAAAAGCGGCTTTCCAAGAAGCTTGACCATCGGCTTAGGACAATCATGACAAAGTTCTCTCATGCGCGTCCCTTTTCCAGCTGCGAGTATTACTGCTTGCATATGTATGTATCTAAACAATCACAATACTAACCAGTTTATTGGGTACTAATATCACCTTCTTCACTTCTTTACCAGCTGTATACTCACTCACTTTTTCTCGCCCAAGGGCTATTTTTTCTACTTCGTCTGCTCGGGCATCTGGGGCTACCTGAAATTGATCACGAATCTTGCCATTGATCTGTACCATATAGGTCACCTCTGATACCGCTACCTTGCTTGCATCGTATATTGGCCAAGCCGTTTCAAAAAGAGACTTCTTTTCGCCACTCTCAGCCCAGAGCTCTTCGGCAATATGTGGGGCATACGGAGCCAAGAGGAGTAAAAATAACTGCCACTGTTCTTTGGTCAAACCACTTTTCTCTAAAACGTTGACTGCGCTCATAAGAGCAGCTACTCCCGTGTTCATCTTAAGTGTACCGATACTTTCTTCTACCTTTGCCAAAGCCTGATACACGGCTCGGTCAGCCTCTATTATTTTTTCTTCCAAAAGCTCTTCTGCTACCTTGAAACTCAGCTTCCATACACGATCCAAGAAACGTCTTACACCCACAATACTCTCAGGATTCCATGGATAGGCTCCTACTTCGTTGTACGGCCCGATAAAGGCAAGGTACATACGAATGGTATCCGCTCCTAGTTCAGCTACTATCTCATCTGGATCAATCACGTTTCCCTTAGACTTACTCATTTTATTGCCATCTGGCCCCAAGATAAGACTTCGATTCATACGCTTCTGGTATGGTTCTGTCTCAGTCACCAAACCAAGATCAAACAAGGCTTTATGAAAAAACCGTGAATAGAGTAAGTGCATAGTGGTGTGTTCTGCCCCGCCGCTATAGAGATCGACAGGCATCCACTCGGCCAGTTTCTCATTATCTGCAAACAAATCTGAATTGGTAGGGTCACAATAACGAAGGAAGTACCAGCTACTATCTACAAACGTATCAAGAGTATCAGTCTCACGGCGAGCAGCCTTACCACAAGAAGGGCAAGTGGTACTTACAAAATCAGCATTCTTAGACAGTGGGCTTTCTCCATTATCATTCGGCAAATAATCTTCCACTGCTGGCAGCTCCACTGGCAGTTGCTCATCGGCTACCGCTTGCCAACCACAACCAGCACAATGAACCAGTGGAATTGGACAACCCCAATAACGCTGACGACTGACTCCCCAATCGCGTAAACGATAGGTCTTAGTCATCTGACCGCCCACAGTTGTGAGAATTCTTTGACTCGCCTCTCTACTCATCATACCATCAAACTCTCCTGAGTGAATAAGAATACCCTTACTGGTCACAATTTCTTCCTGGCCCTGCTTAAGATAGAGCTCTACTGCCCAACGAGCTTCAGATACAGTAAAGTAATCTTTAATTTTCTTTTTTTCAACCCATACGATATCGTGCTGAGCCTTGTCCTCTTCGGTCATCTCATCTCTCTCTTCGTCTATAAGCTCAAAGAAAGCAAATCTCCATGTAGAGTGTCTATTAAGTTTCTTTCCTCGATGATAAAACTTCGTGTGCTTCTGTATATCAGGTGAGCCTACATAGCGAATATTTTTGTACCCACTTTCTTCAAGGATTTCACGACGAGCACAATCTTCAATACTCTCACCATCCTCCATACCTCCAGTAACTACCCCTCTCATCTCAAAGGCTTTCCATGAAATAGTCATGAACCTGTCCGTTTTCGGATCATAAACAACTGTCGCTACTGCTGCACGTGGCTCTGTTTTTTCTTCGGGTCGATAAGCATCATCACGATTGCCTTCGGTCACTACACATTCTTCTATCACTTCTTTGATAGGAAGGTTAAATTTCTTGGCAAAAGCGTGGTCACGTTCATCATGCCCGGGCACAGCCATGATAGCCCCCGTACCATAGCCCGAAAGCACATAGTCGGCCACATACACTGGGATCTCTTCTTTTGTAGCTAAGTTCAACACCTTGATACCCCTAAGCTCCACGCCTGTCTTTTCTTTATTGGCATTGGTACGTTCTATTTCACTTTTCTTCTTGGCCTGCTCTACGTATTCCTGTACCTGCTCAAGATTTGAGATTTGAGATTTGAGATTTGAGATTATTTTATGCTCTGGTGCTACCACCATATACGTCACTCCAAAAAGCGTGTCTGGACGAGTGGTAAATACGCGAAGCACCTCTTTTGTTCCCACAACAGCAAAGTCAATTTCTGCACCCTCACTTCTCCCTATCCAGTTCTTCTGAGCTAGCTTAATTTCTTCTGGCCAGTCCAGTCCTTCTAAATCATCAATCAATCTATCAGCATACTTCGTAATCTTCACTTGCCACTGCTTCATGACCTTCTTCTCAATTGCAGTACCGCAACGTTCACAGGTATTATTGACTACCTGTTCGTTGGCAAGTACTGTCTTGCATGATGGGCACCAGTTAGCGAGTGTCTCACGCTCCTCCACAAGACCAGCCTTAAATAGCTGAATAAACAACCACTGTGTCCACTTATAGTAACCAGGATCACAGGTCACCACCTTGCGCTCCCAATCAAATATCGCACCCATCGAGCGAAGCTGTGCCTCCATATGCCTCATATTGTCATAGGTCCAATCGCGAGGATTAAGATTTCTCTTAATAGCAGCATTTTCCGCTGGCAATCCAAAGGCATCAAACCCAATTGGGTAAAGTACATTCTTGCCCTGCATCTTCTGAAAACGAGCATGGATATCCGGCACTGCAAAAGCGTACCAATGACCTACATGGAGATTGCCCGACGGATAGGCAAACTCTACCAACTGATAAAAATTATCCTTTCCTGGTACCTGATCACTCACCTTATGGAGACCATTCTTTTCCCAATAGGCTTGCCATTTTGGTTCTATCACTTCTGGTTGGTAGAGAGTTTTTTCATTCATAGGTATAGTAATATGCTCTTACTCTAGCCTAAACAAAGCTTATTTTCAAGTTTTAGCTTATGAGACAAACAAAAAAGCCCCTCATCTGAGGAGCTTTTGCTTTTATATCCAAAAACTTATTCATCACCCTTCTGGATGGCTTCCATAGTCACATCTATTACACGCTGTGGATCTACAAGTGACTTAATAAGATAATACTCCGCTGCACCAAGGTCGGTCACAGTACGAAACATATCATCACTATCGACATTACTCAAAATAATCACTGGGATTTCCGAAAGCTCCGGATCGGCTTTCAACTCCTGAAGAACAGCTATCCCATCCATCACCGGCATCTGAATATCAAGGAGTATAACTGCAGGGCGCTTCTCACGAATCACCTTCATACCTTCAGCTCCGTCTGAAGCAGTCACTGTCTCTAGGCCTTCTGAGGCAAACTTCATCCGATAAATTTCACGGATATCATCGTTATCATCCACAATACAAACGAGTTTCTGATTCATAACCCTGTATTATAATTTCAAGTTATTTTACTTTATGCCTATCTTCAGTCTAGCCTGTACCCCTCTTTTTGCCAATTATTCTTCATTGGTAGTCAGGTGCCTGAGGCGGCTGTGGTGTTTACGTCCCACCTTGATACGAGCCAACTCCTTCTCGAGCATGGCGGCCGTACGGGCGTACTCTTCGGCGCCCATAAGGTGTTCTTCTTTGTGGATCTCAAGCGCTCGTTTACGGGCTTCTTCAGCGCGTTCTATATCAATCTCATCTGCACGCTCAGCGGTATCGGCAAGAATCATCAGCTTATTATCGTGCAGTTCCACAAAACCACTTGAAAGCACCAGACTCATCTCTGTGCCATCTGTTTCTACGATACGCACTTCTCCTGCTCCAAGGGCTCCGATATACGGGATATGCTCAGGCAGTACTGTAATCTCACCTTCTACTACCGGCAAAGTGACCGAAACCACCTCACTCTCAAGGAGAAGGCGTTCCGGAGTCATAATTTTAAGAGCGATAGAGCTCATAAGGATACTTATTTAGTCTCTTCTTTTTTATCACGAGCCGCGAGCACTTCCTCAATACTACCCTTCATGTAGAAGTCTGATTCCTGGATATCATCAAGCTCACCAGAGAGAATACGTTCAAACCCACTGATAGTGTCTTCGAGCTTTACATATTTACCAGAAGCTCCCGTAAACTGCTCTGCCACGAAAAACGGCTGTGAGAGGTAGCGCTGAATCTTACGAGCACGTGCTACCGTCTGTTTATCTTCATCGGTCAATTCTTCCATACCAAGAATGGCAATAATATCCTGCAAATCCTTATAGCGCTGAAGAACACGCTGCACATTGCGAGCTACTTCGTAGTGACGCTCCCCCACAATCTGTGGATCAAGAATGGTAGAGCTTGAGTCAAGTGGATCAACCGCTGGATAAATACCAATTTCAGTCAAAGCACGGTTGAGCACTACCGTAGAGTCCAAGTGACCAAAAGTAGTAGCTGGTGCTGGGTCAGTAAGGTCATCAGCTGGCACATACACGGCCTGCACAGAAGTGATAGAACCATTTTTGGTTGAAGTGATACGTTCCTGGAGACCACCCATTTCTTCTGCCAATGTTGGCTGATATCCTACTGCACTTGGGATACGTCCCAAAAGAGCAGATACTTCTGATCCGGCCTGAGTAAAACGGAAAATGTTGTCTACGAACAAAAGCACATCCTTACCTTCATCATCACGAAATGCTTCAGCCATAGTCAAAGCAGAAAGCGCCACACGCTGGCGACTTCCTGGTGGCTCATTCATCTGACCAAACACCAAAGCGGTCTTATCGAGCACGCCAGAGTCTTTCATTTCATAGTAAAGATCATTGCCTTCGCGAGTACGCTCACCCACACCAGCAAACACCGAGTAGCCTCCGTGCTCCTGAGCAATATTACGAATAAGCTCCTGGATAACTACCGTCTTACCGACACCAGCTCCACCAAAAAGACCCACTTTACCACCCTTCATAAAAGGACAGATAAGGTCGATAGACTTAATACCAGTCTCAAATACTTCTGCCTTAGTAGACTGCTCATCAAAAGCTGGAGCCTCACGGTGAATAGAACGGAGATTACTCATTGGCAAGTTTTCACCACCATCAATAGCTTCACCCAAAACATTAAACATGCGACCCAACACTTGGGTTCCTACTGGCACAGAAATAGGGGCGCCTGTAGCGGTCACTTCCTGGCCACGACGTAGACCATCGGTAGCATCCATAGCTACAGCACGCACACGGTATCCTCCAAGATGCTGACGCACTTCCACTACGAGCTTCGCCTCACCGTTCATAAGCGTGAGCGCTTCATTGATTTGTGGCAGCTCTACAGTGCTTCCATCTGCTTGAGAGAAGTCCACGTCGATTACTGGCCCGATTACCTGGAGAAGTTTACCTGTCTGCATAATATTTTGATTACGTTCTGATTACTTGGAGATAGTGTATTAAAAAATCTATGATACTGCTGCCATACCCGCCGAAAGCTCTGCGATTTCTTGGGTAATCTTTTGCTGACGGAGCTGATTGTACATGAGGGTAAAGTCATCTGCCATTTCCTTGGCAGCGTCAGTGGCATTGCGCATAGCCATCATACGAGCTGCCTCCTGAGAAGCATTAGACTCGAGGATACCATGATACAATTCCATTTCCACGAGCTTTGGAATCATGCGTTCAAGGACACTCTCTGGACTTGGCTCAATCGTATATTCCCCTTTCGGTCCGAGACTCTTATTCATATCCGTATTGAGCGTTCGCTTAGTGTCTTTAAGTACGACTGGAAGGAGTGCGCGTACTTTCACTTCCTGAGTCATGACCGATACATAGTCGGTATAGATCATCACCACACGGTCTACACGCTTTGAGATAAACTCTTCCATAATCACACGAGCTACTGGACGGAGAGTCAGTGGCGATGGCTCACCAAGGACATCAGGGAATGAAGCAATGATACTAGCAGCCTCAGCTTTTTCTCCTACTGGCATACGGCTAATAGCCGCCTCTCCCTTCTTACCAATAGTGAGGAATACTGCTTCACGTTTTTTGTCTTGCTCAAGAATAGCCCGCAAACGCTTCATGACCTGTGCATTGAAAGCGCCGCAAAGCCCACGGTTACTGGTAATAACCACATAGAGTTCTCTTTTAACTGGGCGCTCTTCCAAAAGCGGATGTGATTCACTGCCCACAGCATACTCAAGCTGATTCAAGAGCTCGAGCGCACCCTCGGCGTAGGGACGAATAGCAACCACTGCCTGAGCGGCTTTGCGCATTTTGACAGCTGAAATCATCTCCATAGCACGAGTGATTTTACCCGTACTTTTGACTCCTTTGATTCTCGCTTTAATGTCTCGTGCTCCGGCCATTGCCTTGGTGTTAATTTAGATAACGTTATGCTACAAAATTCTTTTTCACGTTTTCAATTTCTTCCTTAAGTGCCGCTTCAATTTCTTCATTCAAAGCCTTAGAAGCCTGAAGCATAGTCAGTACTTTTTGTTCACCACTGGTGAGCTTAGCCAAAAGCTCAGCCTCAAAGCGTCCCACCTGATCAACGGCGATATCATCTACAAAACCACGAGTCAAAGCATAGAGCACTGCTACTTCTTGCTCTACCGGTAACGGTGCATACTGCTTTTGCTTCAAAATCTCCGTAGCTCTGCGACCACGCTCAATTTGTGTACGCGTCTTTTCATCAAGGTCCGATCCAAACTGTGCAAAGGCTTCGAGTTCACGAAATTGAGCCAAGTCGAGACGAAGCGTACCTGATACCTGCTTCATGGCCTTGATCTGAGCAGCAGAACCGACACGAGAAACAGAAAGGCCTACGTTCAAGGCTGGACGAATACCTTTGTAGAAAAGATCAGCTTCCAAGTAAATCTGCCCATCAGTAATAGAGATTACGTTGGTAGGGATATAGGCAGACACATCACCTGCCTGAGTTTCGATAATAGGGAGAGCGGTAAGCGAACCTCCGCCATACTCTTTAGAAAGCTTGGCGCTACGCTCTAGGAGACGTGAGTGAAGATAAAAGACATCTCCAGGATACGCTTCACGTCCTGGTGGACGACGAAGAATAAGAGAAATCTGACGATAGGCTACGGCATGCTTAGAAAGGTCATCAAAAACTACGAGCACATCCTTCCCCTGGTCCATAAAGTATTCACCAAGAGCAGTCCCGGTATACGGAGCGATAAATGAAAGTGCCGCTGGATCTGAGGCACCTGCCACTACGACAGTGGTGTATTCCATAGCACCCGACTGAGTGAGTTCAGAAACAATACGGGCCACCTTAGACTCCTTCTGTCCAATAGCCACATAAATACAGGTCACATCCTGTCCCTTCTGATTGATAATAGTATCGATAGCCACAGCAGTCTTACCGGTCTGACGGTCTCCAATAATAAGCTCACGCTGTCCGCGTCCCACTGGAATCAAAGCATCGATAGCCTTAATACCGGTCTGGAGAGGCTGATTGACTGATTCACGGGTAATCACACCAGGGGCAATTTTTTCGACTGGATAATACGTCTTCTTAGCCAGGTCGCCTTTGCCATCAATCGGCTCACCCAAAGCAGAAACCACGCGTCCCACCACATCCTCACCGACTGGTACAGACAAAATCTTACCCGTACTCTTGGCAGTCATACCCTCACGGATATTTCCTTCTGGTGAAAGAAGCATTACTCCCACTTCTCCCTCTTCGAGGTTCAAGGCTACACCGACATTACCATTTTCAAATTCAATCATTTCTGAGGCCATCACTTCTGAAAGACCCGACAAACGGACCACACCATCACCCACTTCCAAAACAGTGCCTATAGCCTCTACTTTGGATTCTTGGTGAAAGCTTTCAATTTGCTTCTTGAGTTCAGAGATTAATGGACTACTCATATGATTACTCGTTTAGGATTTTAGCGTTTGTGAAATTTTTTTAAGTGATTGAGAGAGCGTACTATCGTATTCCTTGTCTCTCCCTCGTAGACGAAACCCTCCCAAAACCTTTTCATCAACTCTATAGGTAAGTGAGAGCTTCTTATCTGGAAATAACTCCTTGGCTTTTTGCTCTATACTCATCTGCATCTCTCTCGGTGCCTCATAGCGTGTTGTCACTGTCAGGGCAAGAATATTTTCTTTATTCTCCGCTTTCCGAAGAAGAGCCTCAAGAATAGCGCCTAAACGACTCGTCTCACCACGTCTTTTAAGAAAACTCTTAAAATCAGCCAGCACTTTCATTGCATCACCTGTCTCGGTGAGTTCATGAAGAGCTTCTGCGTATTGTTCAACTGAGATACGCATAGTATTTATTTGCTGGTCATACGAGCAATTAACTCTTGATCCTTCGCGGTGTCTACTTTTTCATGGAGTACTTTTTCCAGGGTAGTCATTACAAGTCCGGCTATCTCAGTCTTGGCTCCATCGAGCATCTTGACACGCTCTTCATTCAAGCGTTTTTCGCCATCAAGCAGTAAGGCTGCGATCTTTGCCTCCGTAGCCTCTTCACGCTTTTGAGCACGCTCCTTGGCGTCTTTTTCAGCCTCTGCAATCAAAGCCTTGGCTTCTTCCCTGGCAAGCTTGAGAATCTTTTTCTCTTCTTCGCTCACTTGGACCAACTTCTCCTTAGCAGTATCAGCGTCCCTGAGGCCTTGTTCGATACGCTCACTGCGCTTCATGAGAAAATCAAGCA
This sequence comes from uncultured Bdellovibrionales bacterium, assembly GCA_964385005.1. Lineage (GTDB taxonomy): Bacteria > Patescibacteriota > Minisyncoccia > Moranbacterales > UBA1568 > UBA1568. The sequence continues at coordinate 21,935 of CAYLMF010000006.1, forward strand.
TTGGCTTGTAGGCAAAGTGCTTGAGAACAAAAAATAGAATAGCAAAGTTTACTCCTTGTGCGAGGAGCAACTTCCAATCAATACCCAATTTTGCCAATATTTCCATAA
>CAYLMF010000006.1:22142-34374 GCA_964385005.1 uncultured Bdellovibrionales bacterium
GGTCCAAGGGCTCCAAGACCCATTGCAAGAGCGGCACCAATTAAGCGAGCTGATTCTACTTCCATATACTTATTATTAAAATTATTTATTCAATTACTTATGAATTTCCCTATTATACGGCTTTTTCTGATACCTGTCCACTTCTAATGCTCCATTTCTACCGTGGCCATCTTGAGGAATACCAGAGTAAGCATAGCAAACACTACCGCCTGAATTACACCCACAAAAACTTCAAGGAAAAGAAATGGGAGTGGTAAAATATACGGCACCAAATGAAGCATAACCGTCAAAAGCACCTCTCCGGCAAATACATTCCCAAAAAGACGAAAGGTAAAGGAGATGGTCTTACCTACTTCACTAATAAGCTCAAGTATCCCCACAAACGTCCCGATGACATACGGTTTATGAAGTGGGCTCACAAAGAACTTACTGGCGTATTTGGTAATACCAAGTGCCGCAATACCCGTAAATTGCACGGCTAGGACTACAATCACTGAAAGAGCAAGGGTAAAATTGAGATCAGCAGAGGTACTACGCAAAAACGGAATAATAGTATGGTGACCATTGTGCTCTCCGTAGATACCTACTGTGCCCAATCCAGGAAGAAGACCTGCCCAGTTAGAAAAAAGTACGAAAAGAAAAATTGTGGCAATGAGTGGAAAAAATTGCAGGGCCTGCTTTTTGTCTTGAGTGACATTTTGTATCAAATCAAGTAAGGCTTCAAAAACCACTTCTACCACATTCTGCAGTCCCTTTGGTACTTCCTCCAGTCTCGTCATGAGACGAGTAAAAACAATCATCAAAAGACCACTTACGATACCGCCAATAAGGAGGGCGTTCGTAATAGGTAACATCCCAACGGTAAAGAGTTTTTCTGCAGCAATTGAAATTTCCATATTTTTATAACAAAAAAGGGCTTTGACCCCCTATCTAAACGCTTCTATTGTATGCCCAAAACCCATAAGAGTCAATCTAATCCACTTTAAAGACTGTTCGAAAATTCTCTGTGAGCTGTACCTCAAGGACCTCTCGAGTCACATCTAGAAGCTCGCGGACTTTCTCGGCAGTATATGTAGCATATGCGGGCTCATTTCGCTTACCCCGCATGCTTTGTGGCGCCAGGAACGGACAGTCGGTTTCGACAAAAATACGCTCCTTTGGTATCAGACGTACGGTCTCTGTGATATCTTCTGATGTCCCCACAAGATGCTTTTTGACTGGATACGTAATGTTCCCAGTAAAAGAAAAATATATATTTGGCAATGCTAGAAATTCTTCTGTTACTGAGGTGTCTCCCATATAGCAATGCATGATAATGGGCACCGTTACTTCGTGCTCCTTCAAAATGAGCAGCAAGTCTCTATAAGCATCTCGACAGTGTACGATAACTGGCAACGCTAATGTATTCGCCAAAGCCAACTGTTCTGCAAAACCCTTCTTTTGTCTTGCTTTTGTAGTTTCATCTATACCGCCATGACTCACCGAATAATCCAGTCCGCATTCACCAATGGCTACCACCTTTCTATCTTGTGCTATTTTTTCAAGCTCTCCTAGATATTCTCCTACTTCTCCTCGAAATTCATTTGGGTGAATTCCGACACTTACAAAGATATTTTCATATTGCGAAGCGAGGGCAACTGCTTTCCTACTTTCTTCAAGAGTTGTTCCTACGACAAGCATCTCACTTACTCCAGCTTCTCTCGCTCGAGCGATTACTTCATCACGATCATCATCATAACTCTCCCAGTACAAATGGGTATGGATATCTTGCATATACTTAAATACGCTGAAACAAAGGCTCTGTCTTACCCTCTCTTAGAGCCATCTGAATTTTCTCAGCCGTCTCTGGCAGAAAAGGTTTGAGAGAGAAAGCAATTATTTCCAAATCAGCCAAGATTACCTTTATTACTTTTTCGAAACGTTCTTGATCAATACCCGCTAATTTCCAAGGCTCTTCTTGACTCATATATTCATTGGCTTGCTTCATACGCCCAAATAAAAGTTCGAGAGCCTGCGAAAGCTCTAAATTTTTCATATGCTCTACATACTTGGAACTAAGCGCTGCTCCTGGCCCGGGTATATATTTCTCTGAGAGACGCTCACTCAACTTCAAAACTCTCGAGACAAGATTGCCAAGTCCATTTGCCAAATCAGCATTATACTTTTCTTTCATACGCTCAGGCGTTAGATCCATATCTTCACCAAACGTTCCTCCAGAAAGAAGAAGATAGCGCGTACCATCGACACCGAAGGTTTCAAGCATATCATCGATACTGATGACATTGCCCAAAGTCTTACTCATCTTCTTACCGCCAGACAAAATGTGACCATGTGTAAAAAGCGTCTTGGTGAGTGGTAAGCCGAGGTGGAGAAGAAGAATTTCCCAAATAGTAGCGTGAACACGGAGGATATCCTTACCAATAAACTGGACATCCGCAGGCCAGGCGGCGGGTACCTCACCCTTACCATCCCATCCCAGGACAGTCAGATAATTCAAAAAAGCATCTACCCAAACATAGGTAGTGTGGGTTGGATCAAATGGGAGTGGGATGCCCCACTCTACATGCTTACGAGAAAGAGAGAGGTCTTCTAACTTCTGTCCTTTGAGGAAACTCAACACCTCACCTTTATACTTAGCTGGTTTAATACAAAGTTCATCAGTCTCAATCTTAGCAATCAGAACTTCCTGATACTCAGTCATCTTGAGCATGTAACTTTCTTCTACCATTTTCTCAGGTATACGATTGTGATCTGGACACTTGCCGTCTACTAAATCACTCTCCATCTTATACTGCTCACAGCCGACACAGTACAGCCCTTCATACTCACCTTTATAGATAGCACCCTTATCATAGAGACTCGTCAGGACATTTGTCACCGCTTCTTTGTGTTTTGTATTAGTAGTCCGGATAAAATGATCGTGACTAATATTCAGTCTCGCCCAAAGTCCTTCAAAAGCCTGCGCAATACTATCCACGAATTCCTGAGGATCCTTACTGACCTCCTCGGCTTTCTCGGCAATTTTGGCGCCATGCTCATCAGTGCCTGTAGAAAAAATCACCTCTTCTCCTGCTAGACGCTTAGCTCTAGCCACTACATCGGCAGCTACCGTAGTATAGGCATGCCCAATATGAGGCAGGCCATTAGCATAATAGATGGGGGTGGTGATAAAAAATGGCTTTTTTACTTGCATATATACGTATATTTCGTTTCTTCTACCATGGCACAAAGTTCACCTTCTGTCGATACAAAAACAAGCCCGGTCTTTGGCTACTCGATAGGTTCATTTTGACGAATCACTCCTTTTATGGCCTAGGGGTTGACTAATTCTCACGACAGGAGTAGTTTGCATAGGTAAATCCTATGAGGGGGTTTACGTGTTTAGAACTGCTGTTTGAAGGGGATTTTTACAATGTGCCACCAATGTTCAATGGGCCAACCACACTGGTGCTTCGATTCCAACGCTTACGAGGGCGGTAAAGGCAACTTCAGCCAATCTACCTACCGAGAAGAGCCTCGGAGAATACTCCGTCAGGGAAGAGAAGAAGTCCATCACGAAGACGACCGGGGCGAAGATCCGCTCGCTCATCTGACTATCAGGACCAGGACCGGTCACCTTATTTCGACAGGGACGCATCTTCCAGAAGATGCTACCCGTCGTGGTTCTGACGACGAGGACGCCATCTTGGCAGAGACCATGCTGACTGCGGGGCCGCAACCTAGCTGATCTCTATTCACCCAACGAGGTGAATAACCGAATTTCGGGGCATACCTACAATGGGGCTACTTCTCTCTAGAGGTGGCCCCACAATTTTTTACCATGAGGGGTAAAATGTGAAGCAAGTCCTTTCTAGAAGTGTGCGTTTGTCGCACCTACAATACAATCGCCTACTGAAACTCCTTTTTGGGGAAACCAGAATCAGTCGGCGTCACCACGTGACTACTGTAGTAATGTGCATCAACTCAGTGATTGTTCCCTTGCCTGGGAGCTTCACTTCGCAAGTGCTCATACTCAAAATAGTCTTGAAAGCCAAAAGGAGAAAGCGTCCTCGAAAGAATACCTGAGGGGGAACGAAAAAGCCGGCAGACCTAACATGGTTTGCCGGCTCGTATTTTTTAGTACACGATAATCGTAAACTCTCCCTTCACCTTTTCTGGATGCTCACGGAAGTATTCTTGTACTTCCTCAATACTCCCTCTCACTATTTCTTCAAACATCTTCGTAAGTTCCCTTCCGAGGATGATTTTTTTGTCAGTACTCAATTCTTGTAATAGCTCTAAGTTTTTGAGCACTCTGTGCGGTGACTCATAGTACATAACCGGCATTTTACTTTCACCTACTCCCCGAAAAAAAGTCTGGCGCCCTTTCTTGTGTGGAGGAAAACCTAAAAAAATAAATTCCCGCATGTCTACCCCAGCCACTGATACCAAGGCTGTAAGCGCTGACACTCCAGGGATAGGCACCACTGCTATCTCAGCTATAAGTGCTGCTTCCACGAGTACATTACCTGGGTCAGAGAGGCCTGGCGTGCCAGCATCTGTCACCAAAGCTAAGCTTTCACCAGCCCGCAAACGCTCTATAAGACTCACTATCTTACGAGTATCGCTATGCTCATGAAATGATAGCGTTGTCTTGGTGATTTCGTAATGAAACAAGAGCTTCTTCGTGACACGAGTATCCTCGCACAAAATTGCCTCTACATTTTTGAGCGTTTCTAGGGCTCGCAACGTAATATCACCGAGATTCCCTATCGGCGTGGCAACAATAAAAAGAGTACCTGGAGTAGTCATATTAGAAATGAAGTAGTTTCTCAAGCTTCGTTTTTTTGGCATCAGGTCCGATAACCGCTATATTCAGTCGCTTATCTGTGAAAATCATTTTTGCCACTCGAAGGACATCTTCAGCCGTTACCCTATCAATTGCCTTCACCTTATCTTTTGGGAGCACTATCTGATTCTGAAGCACTTCTTGTGCTACCAAGTATTCCACTACGTCATCAGAGCCTTCTAAGCCAAGAGCCATACGCCCCTTGATACTTTCTTTGGCTTTCTTGAGTTCATCCTTGCCGACAAGTTCTGTAGCAATCTTTTTGTATTCATCAAGCACTACCTTGAGTGCCTTCTCCAGGTTTTCATGCTCCACTCCCATATACGTACTCAAATAGCCGGCATCCAAAAACAATTCTGCTCCGGTACGGATAGCATACGCGAGGCCACGACGCTCACGCACTTCGATAAAGAGTCTCGATGACATTCCTCCGCCAAGAATTGTCGAGAGGACTGATAGTGTAGCCCTATCCTTGTGAAACATATCAAAAGCTCTCACTCCTGCTACCACATGGGTCTGATCAGTTTTCTTATTTTGCACAACTACCCCTGGGATGGATTGCTTTTCTACCGCTTTTTTCATCGTCGGTTTTTTGCCCAGACGTACACCAGAAAAAATTCTTTCTATCTCTTTTCTAACCAATTTCGGATCAACCTTACCTGCTACCCCTACCACAATATTTGGTGCCACATAGGCTCGATCCAAAAACTTGATAAAGTTTTTACGCATCAGAGACTTGATATTCTCTTTTGGTCCTCCAGTCAACCAACCAAGTGGCGTATCACCATACAAAAGCTCCTTGAAGTGCTCTTCTACTCGTATACGCGGCATATCTTCACGCATATTAAGTTCCTGAAGGATAGCTCCTCGCTCACGATCAATTTCTTCTTGTTCCAACTTGGCATTCAAAAAAAGATCTGAAACAACATCCAAAGCGGTCATCCAATGCTTTGAAGCCACCTTGGCGTAATACCCTGTGTATTCCTCACCCGTAAAGGCATTAAACTCCGCCCCTAAGCCATCGAGCTCTTTGGTAATATCTAGAGTGGTTGGTCTACGTTCTGTACCCTTAAAAAACATATGCTCAAGGAAATGTGCCAAGCCATTCTCAGCTCGAGACTCATAACGAGACCCTACTCCAGTCATAATCAGTACAGTAGCTGTATCCGTATCCTGCATAGGAGCGAGGATAACACGGAGACCATTTTTGAGGGTAATTTTCTGATATTTCATAACAGTCAATTTAGAGATAATTTTTTAATTCAGCTATAGCTACCCTACTCTGTTCCATAGAGTCACGATCACGCACTGTTACTGTATTATCTTCAAGTGTATCAAAGTCAATCGTGATACAAGCAGGTGTACCGATTTCATCTTGACGACGGTAGCGCTTACCGACGTTGCCATTATCATCAAACTCTACTCGCATATCTTTACGAAGCATGTCGTACACCTCACGTGCCTTGGCTATCAACTCTGGTTTATTTTTCATCAGAGGAAACACTGCCACCTCTACTGGTGCCAACTTCTTTGGAAGCTTTAAGACGATGCGTGTATCACCCTCACTTACTTCTTCCTCTGTATACGCATCACAAAGCACTGCCAAGAAGGTGCGGTCTAGACCCACTGAAGTTTCTACTATCCAAGGCATAAACTTCTCATTGGTCATAGGGTCACGGTACGAGAGATCTACCTGAGAAAACTTACTGTGCTGAGTCAGGTCATAATCACTGCGGTTATGGACACCCTCAAGCTCTTTAAAGCCAAATGGATAGCGATACTCTATATCCCAGGCTGCCTTAGCATAAAAAACCAGATTCTCATGCTCGTGCCACTTGAGGTTATCTTTCTTAATGCCAAGGTCGATATAGTACTGCATGCGCTTCTCTTTCCACTCATTGTAGAATTGCTCTGCCTCGCTCGGATGCACAAAAAACTGCATTTCCATCTGTTCAAATTCACGCTTACGAAAAATAAACTGACGCGCGGTTATTTCATTGCGGAAAGCCTTGCCTATCTGTGCAATACCAAAAGGTACTTTGACACGAGTCGAGTCCAAAACATTCTTGAAGTTAATATAGATTCCCTGGCAGGTCTCTCCTCGCAGGTAGGTCTTGTTTTCACCGGTCCCTGTAAAGTCACCTAGATTTGACTCAACAAGAAGATTAAAATTCTTGGCTTCGCTCCATTCCTTTTGACCACATTTTGGACAAGCAATTTTACTTTTGTGTTCATCAAAAAGAATATTGATTTCACTCTCCGTCATTTTTTCATCTGCCTGCACTCCGATTTCTTCCAAAAGATGATCTACTCGAGAACGCGTCTGACACTTCCTACACTCGGCCAGTGGGTCGCTAAAGCCACCAACATGCCCAGAAGCCTCCCAAACTTTGGGGTGCATAAAGATAGCACTATCAAGACCGACAATATTGTCATGGTCACGAACCATGGCTGTCCACCAGGCTTCGCGGATATTCTTGGCCAGCTCCACTCCATAGGGACCAAAGTCGTAGACCGCTGCAAATCCTCCGTATATTTCTGAAGAAGGGAACACAAAGCCGCGTCTCTTTGCTAGTGATACAATTTTTTCCATGGTGACTGCTGTATTTTGATCAGACATGCTCTTGACAATATGAGTAATAAATGTGACTATAACATGACGTCCAAGCGCCTTTGTATAGGCAGTATAGCGTCATAGCGCATCTTTTTCAATGAGGGCTACCCATGAAATTCGATCCTAAGCGAACAAAGGCTCCGGCCGAACATATCAGACTTGCAGAAGAGCTCAAGACCCAACGTGGCCGACTCGTCCACCCGGACGCACTGGTTGATCCTCTCTGTCCAGTCTCACGCCAACTGCGAGCGGGACAGGAGGAACGACAGAAGCAAGGCTGCTGAATTCCTCAACCAAAAAAGAAAAGCGGCGACTGGACAACATCCACTCGCCGCTTTCGCTTTTAAGCTCGGAGCTTTTCCATAAGCCGTGTATAAAAACGTAAATTATGGATGGAGGCTAGAGTGAGAGCGAGCGGCTCCCCTACAGAAAATAAATGCTTCAGGTAACTTCGAGAATACTTTTGGCAAAGATCACAATCACAACTCGGATCAACTGGCCCAAAATCTTCTCGGTGTTCAGCATTGGTAATATTGATAGTGGTATAAAAATCAGGCGCTAACTCATCACTATCCAGAGCTTCTCTATTCCAGATGAATAGTCGTCCATGGCGACCCTCTCTCGTAGGGATCACGCAGTCAAACATATCCCAGCCCATTTGGTAAAACTTCACGATATCACTCGGCGTCCCTACCCCTAAGGCAAAACGCGGCTTGTCCTCAGACATCACTTCGGCTGTATAACGTACAATTTCCTCTAGAAGTGCCCCGTCCTCATCGATGTGCCTCCCTCCAAAACCATACCCATCAAAATCAATCTCGCGAAGCGCCTCAGCACAGCGTAAACGCAAATCTTTTTCTTTACCTCCCTGCACTACACCGAAAAGTAGCGGTCTTTTATCCGGAGCTATTGCTCTTATTTCTAGCTGACGATTAAATTCATCCTTACAACGCTTTGCCCAGCGAATAGTCCGCTCTACAGAGTCGGCCATCTCTTCATATGAAATAGTATTGGGACGAGGATCATCAAGACAAATCATAATATCTACCCCGAGATCAAACTGCACTTGAATAGAGCGCTCTGGGGTTAAAAGTTTTTTGTCACCCGTTGTAGGGACACGAAACTCTGCCCCATCCTCCGTGATGCGTCCAAGAGACTTATCTTTATGAATAAGAGAGAATACCTGATATCCACCTGAATCTGAAAGAATTGGTCTATCCCACTGCATAAACTGATGTACGCCTCCAGCCTCTGCAATTAGCTTTTCTCCTGGTTGCACAAAGAGGTGATAGGTATTTACTACCAAGGCTTCGATATGGACCTTTTTCAGCTCTTCCGGCATCACTCCGCGCACTGTGGCGCGAGTGGCATCCGGCATAAAAAACGGAGTAGGTACTACTCCGGATTTTGTCGTGAGCATGCCTACTCTTTTTTTTACTTCAGAATTTCTTTGCCAACTCATATATCAATTTGCTTTCACTGCACCATTTTTATCAGGCACTGTATTATCTTCATTGAGACCATTCGTCAAAGCTCCCCTCTCAGTCATAACCTCTTTTTTTGTAAAACTTTCTTTCGCATAGAAAGTCGCCTTCTTGATAAGGTCTATCGTTCGTCCTACTTGACTACTGTTTGGTGTAATACCCACCTGAAACTGCAGCACCTTTTCTTTGCGTGGATTTAGGGTACCAATCTCCCAGGTCAACTCATTGGTACGAACATTAAAAGTCACGGTTTCATCACCAGGAGACGACTTTTCTTTATACACGACTCCGCTTGGTAAGACAAATGTCACTTTTGACTGGGTCAAATCATTTGATGAACTCTCTACTTTTGTCTTCACGGTATAGGTTGTTTCACTTCCTACTACCGGAGGCAATGGCCCGCTGTTTGGGAATGCTGTTGCTCCGTAGTATGTTGTTGTAGAAAGCGCTATCAAGGCACCGAGTTTTACCTGAAGCAAGTTACTTCCGATTATTTTATTTCCTGCCAAAGCTGACTTTACATCTGGACTATCAATAGTAGCCAATGAGCGAATAGCGAGATCCCTTGCCTTGCCTGATTCTAGTGGGAGAGTTTTGAGGACTGGTATGGTAAAGCGAAGCTCTCCACTCTGACCAGGATCAAGGCGAGCAAGCTCAGGTATATCTGAAGCTCTCCAGGTAATCTTTTTTGTATTTTGATCGTATGCACCGTGATCCAAAGCCAACTGTGAGACATCAAGATAGTCGGTATCAATACTTTCTGTAATCACTACCTCACGCATACCAATAGCTGAGGCATTTTTATACCGAATCACATAACGAAGTGAATCCCCTGGATTAGCTACTACTTCAGTACCTTCATTCACCTCCTGACTAATAGTCAAAGGTGAAGCTACTATCTGAGTTCTCTTCTCAAGGCTATTGTAAGCAAAAAGACTATTGTCTCCCTGGAGTATTCCGATAGTTACCTTGAGTGTTTTGGCGGTATCTTTTTCACCAGCCAAACTTCCATGAATAACTATTTTTCCACCTTGATTAGGCTTCAACTCAGGGAGGTACCATTCATTATCACTACTGCTTGGAGCTACAGTTGAAGAAAGGTATTGAAAATCATCCGGATAGGCCGCTACTACTCGAAGATTGCGAAAGGTTTCTGGACTTTTATTTTCATAGGTCACGACATAGTCGAGCTCCTGCCCTGAACCCGTTTCACTCGGAGCTTCCACTTCAAAGAAAAGTGGCGAGGTGGCTAGGGTCAGTTCAAAAGTATCTTTGCTTTCAAACTGACTACTTGATCCTTTCGGAGTATAGCGAAGGACAGCATCGAGAGTTGCCTTATCTCCCTTTCCTCCATAAAATTTCCCGAGCAGGGCAACTTTTCCGCTCTCTCCAGAGAGAAGATTATCAAGCTTTACCTCTACGCGGCGCCCAGTAACACTCATCTTTGGATCCGCCTCAATCTGAAAACTCTCCGGCAAAGTCAGAATCAATACTGAATCACGTATTTCCCCAAGACTACCGTTGCTGTAGTTAATATCAAAACTTACTCTCTCACTACTGGCTACACTCTTTGGTCCATTTATCTGTACGCTAACGGCATTTTGACGCTTCAAAAAAGTATAGCCCGCAAAACCAGCTCCTCCTAAAATCAAAAGAGTTACTACTATTCCAAGCGCTATATACATTTTTTTCTTGCGAGCCTTCTTTACATCTGGACTAATCAAGTACATTTCCTGTGTTGGCGAAGTTTGCCAATCATCAGCCTTTTGAAAAGCTTCCTTTTCTTGAGCAATTTCATCTCCTGAGTGTTCTTCGTTCACTATCAAGCGTCCTTTTTCAAGGTGTGTATCGCGGCTATGGAGACGCTGGTTTAAATCTTCAAGACTCATATGTTTTGTTTTTCTTCTTCTATAGTAGCAAAATTAAACCTTAAAAAGAATACTCTCTCACCTTACTCGAGGACCGTCCTCGAGTAAATCTATTTAATGAGCGATCCAATCCGCAAAACGTCGTGAGACCATCTCCAGTTCTCGGATGTCTTCTTTGCCTACTTTGACCTTGAGACATGTAGTGAGTTTATGGGTTGCAAAGAGTCGCATGAGCTTAATGGTATTTTCTTGAATATAAAAACTCTCCTTAAACTGTACCACTTCTCCCTCAGTAATCACTCCTCCTGCTTGTGGACTAAAAAAGTGTCGCTCCCCTTGGGTGAGCCTTTCCCCCGAATGGACTGAGGCACCAGCCTCGATATGATACCCCAGATGGGTAAACACCTGAAACAAAAACCCCTGAGTCAACAAGCGAATAGCCATAAGATCACTTTGCTCAGCCAGCCTGTTGGCTTCTACAAGGTATTCTCGGATAAGCTCATACAAAGCTTCATCTGGCTCATCCATATCGACAAAACTCTCAAACAAACTCATGTTCTGAGAAACATGCAGTAGTGCTTCGTAGTTCTGACGCAAAGCCACAAAACTCTCATCGGCCAGAGCGGAGGTTACCTTACCCATTCCTCTCGTCTTATTGATAATCACCAAGACTGAAGAAAAATTCTCGAGTTGACCCGCCAGCTTTGCCTCAGGCTTGCGTACACCCTTGGCCACCACCCGCACTTTACCCTGCTCACGAGTATAGAAAGTATAGAGACGATCAGTCTCTCCTACTTCTTTCTTCCCAAGCACGATAGCGGTATAACGGTATTCCATATGCTTTGTATTGTAGCATTATGGCCCCAATAAAAAGAAAATCCCCCGCCGAGCCATTTGGCCCTGCGGGGAGATTATCCAGTTGTCGCACCAGATTGTTACCAGGTGCGAAGATAGTAGGTATCGTCCAAGAGCGGGAGGACTCGCCTGGAAGTAAGGCCGATTGTCACCAGGCCGTTGTTCTTGCGGTTGATGGTGAGGAAATACGGCTCGCCCCCAGCGCCATTGGTGATGGAGCATCCCAGTGCCACTGCCCGATGGATACCAGGCTTAGCGGTATGCACTGCCCGAGCTTCCCAGGCCAGAAGTTGCTTGGCGCCGAAATGTCCTTCGGGCTGCCAAATGGCCGCCTGAATGATATCGGGCCGGTCCTCCAGTGAAATCGCCTGCCAGCGACATTCACCTGGCTCCGTTCCATCATATTGGAGCATGTCAGCGACTTGTCGATCGACATTGTGGAAACCGCAATCAGCGCGAAGCGTCTGAAGATTATCCGATGGGTAAATCAGAAATTTCCCCACAATAGAGCGCGGAGCGGTCTTCGCAGCAGCACAGCTCATCTTATACCCCTTCTTTCAAATAGCCGTTACTTCAAGAGTAA
>CAYLMF010000007.1:0-5726 GCA_964385005.1 uncultured Bdellovibrionales bacterium
CAGTAGGCTGGAGTTTATACTTGGTATCTGCCCTAGATACCGGGTAAATCCGTCCAGTCTGCCCTATGGGTTAGTAGTACACAGCTCGATTGTCCCTTGAGTTAGTCACGTGATACACTATCTGCATGGAGCCCTCAAGAAAAGAAATAGAACAAAGAGTTAAAGAATTTACTTCTGCTGTGCAAGCCTACGAGCAGGAGCTTCAGGATATTGATAAGCGCTATGATATCATGGCGCGTCTTGCGCAGTTACCGGATACACATGAATGAAAAACCTACCGACACTCCTTTACAGGAACAGAAGAGGTCTGGACTAGAAGTGCCTTTGGAGGCACCTCTAGCAAGCTTTGAGAGGCCAGTTTCTGAGCAAGAGAAAGAGGCGATTCAAGAGGAATTGCTTGTACTTTTTGATCATGTAGGAGAAATTGAATCGCGACACTATGGGCAATCGAGTTTCTCTTATGGGGAGGAAGATATTGCTAAACTGGAACAGTTTGACGAAAAAAAGCGCGCAGAAAAAAAAGACGCTTCGAAACGCCTCTGGAAAAAAATGCAGATGGCTCTTGCTCCGCTGCTCGTCCTATACGCCACTCCTTCTCAAGACTCGTACGTAACTCCCGAATCGAGCAATGACAGCTACTCTGAACGTACAAATGCATCTGAACAATTAAAAGAATCCGGGATCACTGACTATCAGAGACAGGCATACAAGGGAAAGTTGAGTGACTCACTTGAAAGAAATTTCACACCTTGGGGTTACACTGGAGAGTCTGTGGGTGTGAAGACGTACTTGTCGGATGGTCTCCGGGTTGCGGTGAACATGCTACCAGAAGTAGATACTCGAGAACAAACAACTGAAGTGAAATTACGATCCGCATACCGTTTTGTTGATGAGCGTAAGCGCGAGTGGGATGAAGGGCGTTCAATCGAGCTTGCGAACAATCGTTCAGATGCTTGGCGCATGTATTTAGGAATACCACAGAAATATAGTACATTCGGAGTTTCTGAATTCAGACCGAGAGAAAGTACAGAAGACAGATATTACTACAAGATACAGAACTTCCTTCGTAATACACAAATGCTGATAGATGATGCTGAAGGCATGGAAGATCTGAAGCCGATTCAGTTTCTTTTAGCTGTTGAGCAAGCACAAGGAAGTACTGAAGCACCATATAGTCCACTAGGCTATTTAGCACATTCGCTGCGCAGTACCGTGGAAGAACGTTTTGTTGCGAAAGACAATATTTCTGCAATAATGGGTGGATTTAAATTAAGTAAGGGTCATGACGCACAAGGGGATTATATTTCTTACTATGACCGATGGGATCTGGAAGGTTCTGTAGAAGGAAAGGAAGGTGTTATAGGGAAGCCATATGAAATATATGATCGCATCTATTATGACCCGCAAACATTCGAAGTAATACAGCCCGAGAATACGGTAAACTAAGAGGATGGACAGAGTTAACTTTTCTTGTCAGAATATTTTTTAAGTGTTTATGAGTTTAGATCTACGATATTACTCTTTTGACCAAAAGAAGGCTGATGAAGGCTGGAAGCATTTTGCTGAGGATGTTTTGCCTGTCCGAGAAATAAATCAACTGAAAGCAAAGCGATACAGTAAAATAGAACAGAAATCCAAAGTCATTCACGAAGAGTACGAGAAAAAACTTCGTCAAAAGAGGCAGGAGATTTTTGATTCTTTCACGAAGGATAGAGTTTTCTTTTCTGGTATGAAGAGTTGGGCATATGAAGGTTCTCCAGAGGAACCTCATTACGAGTATCTCAAGGAGCGCCATGAAAACGAGCTACTCAGAGCTCTTCAGAGTTGGAAACTAGTGTATCCAGAAGGATTAGAAACTCCTAGTGAACAGAATGAATGGAGGCGGTTGAACTCGGAGGATATGCAGGAGTTAGAGAGCTTAGAAAGAGAGAAAGTACAGAAGCTCAGTGAAGCGAGACAAGAAGTTGAAAATTCTTTGCAAGATGAAATTGAAAAAATACAATTAACAGATCGTCAAAAAGCACTAGCCGAAGAAGCTCAATTTCTCTGGGAAGCATCAATCAGTAAAGAAGAATTAGAATCAGGACTACGGTTTATTGATCTTTACTACGGAGAAGAAGCGAGTGTAGGTTGCTTCGAGGATAATAAAATCATTCCATTCTTTTTTGAAGAGTTTTTGGCTGAGTATTTCAGATTAGATGTTGAAAATGGGAAAAACTTGGAGTCTGATCTAGTAAATGTCTATGAAAGGATGAGCACGGTTGAGATTGAAAAAATGAGAAATGTTTTGGTGGAAAAACATAATTTTGACCCAGAGAATGCACTAGAAATTATTCAAGAGTTTTTTCGAGAGATGAAGCCAATTGTGAAGACTTTCAAGGAAAACCCTGATTCCCTCTTAGTGATGACTTATGGAGGGGACGACAGGGCGTATCCAAAGAAGAGTGAAACAATACTAAAAGAGCGACAAAAAGAACATGAAAAGGAATTTAAGGAAATTTTGAGAAGGTTAAAATAGTTTTTAATCTAAATTTGTATGAAACCAAAATTGATAATGCTCGGAGGATTTGCTTCATCAGGCAAAACTACCCTTGCCAAAAAATATGTCTCTGAACACCCTCTCGCACTGAGTGTCGAAGGGGATGAAATAATTACTAAACTCGGACAGTGGAGAGAGAATATAAGTGAGGCTATAGAGTGTAAACAGGCTTTGGTCACTACTCTGGTAGAGTCTCATTTGAAGCGAGGTCATGACGTTGTTCTCCCATATCTTTTGAGAGATTCTATGGATGCAGAACGCTTTGAGGCTTTGGCACATGCTTGTGAAGCAGATTTTTATGAAGTGACTCTCTCGATAGAAAAAGAAGAAGCCATAGAGAGACTCTTCAAAAGAGGGACATGGGGAGAGGAGGGCCTACCTCCACTGACTGAGGCAGATAGACCAAGGGCCGAGAAACTTTATGAAAGTATGATGGAGGCCGTAAGTACAAGGCCTAATATGATATATATAGAGTGCAAAGAAGATGATATTGAGGGTACATATAGTCACCTCAAGGAATTAATAATATGAGCTATTCAGCTTCTCTCTATGAAGAACAGAAGTTTTTTTACAGGGCTTAATTTCTTTTGGTTCTAACACGAGACGGTCTGCATAACAAAATCTCTCCACCAAATTGGCGGGGAGATTTTTTGTATATGCTAAAATACCTTCATGCAACACTTTTTTCGTTCACTGTTACCCAACCTTATCGCCTGTTTCTCTGGGCGTAATTTGCTTTGGCACGGAGTAGCTATTCTTGGGACCTTTGTGATAGTCATGTCTGGATTTGATTGGTGGTACTTTGTCACAGCTCAATCACTGCCAATTCAGTTTCTTTTTTCTTCTGCGGTCATCGGCGGACTAGTACCGATGTTCCTGCCGCTTGGGCTCATAGTTTGGGGGCTTATCAGAAAAAACAAGACGAGAGAAATAGTCGGCTGGGCACTCCTCCAGGCCACGATACTGGGCTCGCTTATTTCTTCTACCTACAAGGCTTTTACAGGGCGTATCCAGCCCAATCTTGCCAATACCCTCATAGATAGTAGTCATGGCTTTCAGATTGGGTTTTGGGAGCATGGCATATTTTGGGGTTGGCCATCATCACATACTACTATCGCCTTTGCGATGGTCATGGCATTTGTCACTTTGTTTCCAGGGAGTAGAAAAGTCCGTGTCCTGGCACCGGCCTATGCGTTCTATATCGGCATTGGTATTTCTACCAATATTCATTGGTTTTCGGAGTTTTTTGCGGGCGCTATCATCGGTACGGTGATTGGAGTAGTAGTTGGTAAGAGTTTCTCATTAGTATTAAGAAAGATATAGATATGCAGCCACCTATTGCCAAAAAAATTCCCACAGAAAGAAAGTCTACGTATTATCAGACAGTAGATGATTATGCCTGGCTTGAAGACCGAACGAAATCCGAGCCCGAGGTTTTGGACTACCTCAAGGCAGAAAATGCCTACATGGAATCAGTGATGGCGCCAACCAAGGAGCTCCAAGAAGAGCTCTATCAGGAAATGCGCGCCCGTATCAAAGAGGATGATCAGGAAGTGCCATACCGACTGGGTAGTTACTGGTATTATCGTCGTACAGAGACAGATAAGCAGTATCCAGTGTACTGTCGAAGAAAAGATAAGGACGACGCCCCTGAAGAAGTGCTGCTTGATATGAACGTCCTAGCAGAAGGCAAGAAATTTATCAGTCTCGGGGACTATGAAGTCAGTGATGATGGCAACTGGCTCGCTTTTACTACGGATACGCTTGGTTTTCGGCAGTATGACTTGCATATCAAAAACCTAGTAACAGAGGAGACTCAAGATAGGATAGCTACCCGCGTAGACTCGGTCACATGGGACAGCGACAATGCTACTCTTTACTACACTCAGGAAGACGAGGTTACTAAACGCACGAATCTTTTTTTTCGCATCAAGCGTGACGGCACAGATGAGACACTTGTGTATAACGAAGAAGACGAACTCTATAATATCCAGTGTCACAAGACAAGAAGCGGCTCCTATATAGTCCTTGTCATAGAAAGCTCGACTACCACAGAGCTGCACTACAAAAGGGTAGGATTGGCAGGTGAGTTTCGAGTGCTCTTTCCTCGTCTAGAGGGCAGAGAATATATGCTTGACCACAGGGGTGAAGAATTTTTTATTCGGATCAATGACGCGGGCAAAAACTTCAGAGTGGTGAGTGTAGTAGCAGAAAAACCTGTCCTAGAAGAGGCTCAAGAAAAAATAGCTTACCGAGAAACAGTAATGATTGAGGATATTGACTGCTTTCAGGATTTTTTTGTGGTAACAGAAAGAGAGCGTGGACTTATACGGTACCAGGTGTGTAGCTACAGTGGAGAGAGGCCTAGTATCGAATTCCAGGAGTCAGTCTACAGCACTTCTGCGGGTGACAATTATGAATTTGCTACGAAGCTCTTCCGTTATCACTATGAATCATTTATTACTCCAGATTCTACTTACGACTACGATATAGAAACACGAACGAGTACACTTTTGAAACAATTACCAGTCTTGGGGGGCTATACGCCAAAAGAGTACGAAACGGTACGCGTATTTGCAAAGGCGAGTGACGACACAGAAGTGCCTATATCGCTCGTCTACAAAAGGGGTGCTTTGGAAGGAGAGCCTCGACCACTCTACCTCAATGGGTACGGCTCATATGGTATTGCCAATGATGTCTATTTTTCTTCCAATCTTATCTCGCTCCTCAATCGTGGGGTAGTGTTTGGCATCGCACATATCCGTGGTGGTGGTGAGCTTGGTGAGGACTGGCATGAACAGGGCAAGATGATGGTGAAGAAAAACACCTTTACAGATTTTATCGCCTGTGCGGATTTTTTGGTTGAGAGTGGCTATACTACAAGAGAACAATTGGTAGTAACCGGGAGAAGCGCTGGAGGACTCTTGATGGGAGCGGTAGCCAATATGCGGCCAGATCTTTGTAAGGCCTTTGTCTTTGGGGTGCCATTTGTCGATGTGATGAATACCATGCTTGATACTACTTTACCTCTGACAGTTGGCGAGTATCTCGAGTGGGGAAATCCTAACGAAGAAAAAGCTTGTCGCTACATGCAAAGTTATTCTCCGTATGACAACATAGAGGTCAAAGAGTATCCGGCTATGCTGGTGTGGACATCGCTCTATGATAGCCAGGTCATGTACTGGGA
>CAYLMF010000007.1:5826-26304 GCA_964385005.1 uncultured Bdellovibrionales bacterium
TTCCTTGCTCAAAAAAAATGACGGGTATATAATTGAGCCCGTGTTTTTATAAGACTTTTTTATGCGTATAGACAAAAAACTTTTTCTTACCAACCTGCAGTCTGGCGTGACTGTCTCGCTTATTTCAATTCCGCTTTCGGTTTCTTTGGCAGTAGCTTCCAATGCTTCTCCAACCGTTGGTATTTTGACCGCTGTGTGGGCTGGACTCATGGCCGCTATTTTTGGAGGGAGTCATTATAATATCGTCGGACCTACGGGGGCGCTCTCAGGCATTATTGCTGTTTTTGTTATTACACAGGGAGCCGCTCTACTTCCTTCATTAGCAGTGATCACAGGTCTGATCATACTTCTTTCTTATTTTTTACGTTTGGAGCGCTACTTGATTTTTGTGCCAGGAAGCGTGATTCATGGGTTCACTTTGGGTGTTGCCTTTATCATTGGACTCAATCAGCTCAATGGAGCTCTCGGACTTACTGGCCTCAAGCAACATCCGGAGTTTGTTGCCAATATCAAAGAAAGCTTGGTTCATCTCGGTAATGCCTCTGCATCAGCTTTAGGTATTTTTGTCGTTTTCTTGATAGGACTGCTGCTTTTCAAGAAATACATACCGAAACTACCAGGCGCAATCTTTTTGGCACCAGTTGGTATTTTCTTGGGATACCTTTCTGAAAAGGGTTTGATCTCTCTGGATTTGATAACTCTTGGAGAAAAATTTACAGACATTTCTTTTACATTGATTGAGGTAAGCCACTTTAGTTGGAATATCGCAATCTTAAAGACTGCTCTTGTAGTGGCTCTTGTGGCTATTTTGGAAACGATGCTTTCCGCCAAAATAGCAGACGCTATGACACAGACGAAGTACAATGAACGTCATGAAATGCTTGGTCTTTCGATGGCCAATATTGTCGTGGGATTGTTTGGTGGTATGCCTGCCACTGCAGCATTGGCACGTACAGCGCTTAACGTGAAGACCGGCGCCACGAATCGACTCTCAGGTATTATCAATTCTGTAGCGGTAGCTGTGATCGCTGCTTTTTTCCTATCTTCTTTCCAGTTTATTCCGTTGCCGGTCGTCTCAGCTATTTTGGTTTTTGTCGCTATTGGCATGATAGAGAAGGGACACTTCGAGAGACTTTGGCGTGCAGACCGACCAAGTTTTTGGGTAGCTCTTCTGGTAGCGCTGGTTACTATCTTGGTAGATCCTATGTACGGTATTTTGATAGGTGTGGCTGTGGCACTGCTTCTTTTTGTCCGCAAGATTACCGAAGGGCCTTGTGATGTAAAACTCAACTCTTCAGAGAAAGGACTGCTCGCTGAAGGAAAAGATGAAGATGAGATTAAGCATATCAAAGAAGATGCTGATATTGCTCTCTATTCTTTCCGCGGTAAGCTTTGCTACCTAAATAGTAAGTCGCACCTCTCTCGCTTTGAGACAGGTTTTCGAGACTACAAGACCATTATCCTTCGTTTGAAAGAAGTAGATTTTATCGATATGGATGGTGTAGAAGTATTTGATGAAATAGTGAGACTCTTAGAGAAGCGTGGCCAGAAGGTGCTCGTCACAGGAGTTTTTGATCCAGCAGAAGCAGTTCTTGATCAGCTTTCTCATACCTACAGTGACCTCAAAGATAATAATCAGACCTTTACTAAGACGACAGAGGCACTAGCATCACTTGGTATTCGTAAGTAATTACTTGACGGAAGAGTAGTGAGAGGAGTAGCATATCCTTTGCGTCTCAAAAGACCGAGATTGCTTTCTTTGGACCTACGAGGGGAATAAGACATGCCTACGGCTGGGCAGATATTTTACGTACCACACGTCACACACCACTCAACGCTCGAACCAATTTTGTACGATGAGGTGAAGGGCCTCGAAGAAGCAGAACGGATTCGGCCATGCAATTTCGATGACATCAGACGCTTTCGTGGACAGGGTATTGCCACGATATGTAGCGACCCATCGCTTTTTGAGGTCAAGCTGAAACTGGTCAATACAGGTGGCCAGATGGCTATCATGTCTGATCCAGGGATTTCTCTGGAGCTTGATCCCAATGGACCATTTTATAGCGCTTATCGAGAAAGCAAAATCGTTGAGTTTGTTACCCTGAAGCCAGAGCTCAAGGAAGTGCTTCTCATGGGAGCTCACTACCGCTGTGCTCACGCTGAGTGCGTCGGAGGACTTTCTCTTACTGACTACATCAACGTGGTAGCGGCCGGAGCACGGCACATGCGGGGCAAACATGTCTTCAAGAAGGTGATTGCTACGATTTTCATTCTCGTGAAGATGCCTGATAGCTCAGCCCAACTCAAGTGGTATCATATTCCCAAAAATGGGCATTGATACCAAAGCCCGCTCCCAAGAATCTTGGGGGCGGGCGCTGTTGTTTCTAGGGCTGTATCCAATCTTGGATATAGAGATTGAGAAGTGTGTTGAGGTTTTGCCCAATGTCTTCGATAACCTCTTCTTTGGTAGGAGTAGAAACACTCGGTGAGGAGAGTTCGTCCGGTTCTTTGCTGGGTACCTCCTCAAGAGAGAAGAATGGTTCAGGGGTATTTTTTGGAAGAATGATTTCTTTTGTCTCAGAGTGAGAGGCGTCTTCTTCGGTAGGGGATGAAGTTTTTTCAAAGATACATTTACCATCTTTGTTTTTACAAACAGTATCCTCCTCGATGGATTCTTCCCGGTAAGTGATTTCTGAGACAGTCGTATTGTCTGGTGCGCGCAAAACCACAGTGCTCGCAGTGTTGTGAAGACTAAAGGCAGCATGTTCACGGGTGATACGAATAGCCTGGCCAGCTTCTACAAAGAGATCTTTGGAAATGACGTGGTTGACGAGACTTTCTTTGTCTTTACCTGTAGCGATACGCCAGTCTCTTAGGTTTATTTTTTTCTGAGAGGTATTTTCTATCGTGAACCACTCTGTCTCCGTATCTTCACCTTTTGGATTTGGTAGGAGTGAGGAGATGCTAAGGTCTCGCTTGGGATACTTCTTGATGGTAACTTTGAATGCTTTCGTAGCTTCACCATCTTTTGTCTGTATCTTTAATTGGACAGTAAAGCGACCTGTTTCTTGGTAGGTGTGAGTAGGAGTGGCGAGCGTACTGGTATGGCCATCTCCAAAATCCCAACGATATCTGACTCCTTTTTGTGAGGTGTTTTTGAGAGTTGCATTGAAGGTGAGGGGGATTTTTTGGTAACCAGATTTTTTGCTTGTGACATGAATTTTTGGATTTTTGCTAAAGGTATTAGTTTCCCCAGGTGTCAGGTGTTTAGTATAAAACCAAGAGTCCTTCTTAAAGCTATAAGAAAACCCTTCTCTTGTATTTGTATAGGTGACGGCGGAGATGATTGTACCCAATGGCTCGAAAAGGCTTATGGTCTCGCTTCCAAAGTTATTCAGAGAAAATCCGAATAGGGTGCGAGGCAGTACGAGGTAATCGTTTGAGAGAATAAGTACATCCTTAGTAAAGGTAAATTTTTTACGTGAGCTATCCTCGAGAGACCAGTTTTTGAGATTGATTGCAGTGTCTGAAAAGTTGAAAAGCTCAATGAATTCACCCGCTACCTCGCTTCCCTTTGGATTTGGCAGAAGTTCGTTGATACGGATTTGCGTAGAAGTACTGGGAGAATCTTCAGTATCTTCAGAAGCTTGGCTTTCATCGAAGAGATTAGTAGAGCCTGGAGAGATAAGGGAGCTGAAACGAAAAAGGTCGCCATCGTAGCTATATGAGAAATCTTTGATAGCACGTTCATATGAAACGCTATCGATAAGTGTATTATCGGCATCGAAGAGATAGAGGGTTTCGGAAGAGGTATTATTCATGTAGAAATTTCTAAAGAAAGTCATGAGCTGAGTAGACAAGATAGTCGTGCCTCCAGGAATAATAAAGGCATGATGATTATGGTCTTCTATACGCCAGCTAGAGATATCTACACAGACATCGCCTGTATTTTTGAGCTCTACAAATTCCTGACTAGCATCAGGTGCGTAGGGAAAGATTTCATTGAAGATGATAGTAGTAGAAGTACCAAGGCAGGAATTTGATTCAGAGGAGTCATCAGATGGTTCCTCGATGAGTTGACCAAAGATGAAGAGATCATCTATACGACTTGATCCAGTAGAGGTGACACTACCACCGCTAACACTGACATTGGTACTCATGACAAAACGAAACTCGAGGTTTTCTTGGTTGGTGCATTCACTGGGAAGAGGGATGGTATCGAGTGTGCCCGCGGTAAAATTGTCAGCTAGCGTGATGATGCCACCAGAGATAGTTTGCCACGCCTGTTCTGGGCTTGTCCGATATTCCACTACGAAGTCACGAGGACCAGTGGTAGAACTCCGTTGCTTAGAAGAAAGAAGAATATTTTTGTATCCGCGTGTATCAACACTTAACTGCCAGTATTTTTGGAATTGACCATTTTGCCAGCCTGTAGCTCGAGCAGCAAAAGTGCTCGCGCCAGTGTTGTTGTAGGTAGGGGTGCTTGCTCCAGTCAGAGTGAGGTTTTTGGAGATATTTTCAGGAGTTCCACCGTCAGCAGTAGCATCGTCTGGATTATTGGGGAAAGTCCATTCAACAAGAGAGACCGAAGAATCAGCGTCTGCAGTCAAAGGAAAAGCAGATGCACAAAAGAGCATAACAAAAAACAACCAGTTTGTTTTTTTGAAAGCCATATAAAAGCGTTACTTTTACTATAGTATTTTTTGTGAAAATGAAAAGGGGGAGAAAAGTGAAGTGATGACATGCTTTCGGGATGATGAGTAAAGATGCAGTCTTTTCTTGGGAGTGGTATAGTAAAATGAGTAAATCCAATAAATGTTGCTATGACTAGCCCGGTGCAGACTTTCGAAAAAAAAGAAAAAGAGGCCCTAAAGGCTATCAAGAAAACAGAGCACCATGCCTATAATCTTGCCAAGCATTTTTTGAGTCGTAAGCGGTTCAATCGTTTTTTGCATATCTTAGGACCAGGACTGGTGACTGGAGCAGCCGATGATGATCCTTCAGGTATTGCTACCTATTCACAGGCAGGAGCAGGGTATGGTATGGGTCTACTCTGGGCTTTCCCTCTGATGTACCCTTTTCTTTTAGCTATTCAGGAAAGTTGTTCTCGCATTGGAGCAATCACCGGCAAGGGTTTGGCAGCAGTAATCAAAGAGAACTACAGTAAAAAGTGGCTGTATATGTCGGTTGCTTTGGTGGTAGTAGCCAATACCATCAACATCGGAGCTGACCTTGGTGCTATGGCTGCTACGACACAGCTTTTTGTAGATTTACCATTCGCGCTCTTGGCTATTTTTTATGCGGTGGTGATTGTTTTATTGGTAGTGTTTATAAACTACAAGACGTATGCCAAAATATTGAAGTGGCTCGCTATTGCGCTCTTGGCGTATCCAATCACGACCTTTCTTGTTGATCAAGATTGGGTAGTGGTATTGCAACACACGTTTCTCATTAGACCTGAGATTACTTTTGATACGATGTATATCTTAGTGGGAATGCTTGGGACTACTATCTCCCCGTATCTTTTCTTTTGGGATACCTCAGAAGTGGTGGAAGAAGAGATTGCCAAACACAATCGTCTGAGTATTGGAAGGGATGAAAAACCTACGCGACGTTTCTTGCGCAATCTGCAAATCGATAATTTTGTCGGTATGACGCTTGCCAATGTGACGGCTTGGTTTATAGTGATTGCCTGTGCCTCTACGCTTTTCAAGAGTGGTATTACTGAAATCAATACTGCTGCTGATGCAGCACGCGCATTGGAGCCTCTGGTAGCCAACTTCCCTAATGCTGGATTTATCGCTAAGCTTATATTCTCGGTTGGTATTATCGGCCTCGGCCTTTTGGCGGTACCGGTATTGGCAGGTTCTTCCTCGTACGCTATTAGTGAGGCTTTTGGCTGGAAAGAGGGTTTGTACCGCAAGTTCAATCGTGCTAAGGGGTTCTATGGAGTTATCATCTTGGCTACCTTGGTAGGACTTTCTATGAACTTCATTGGGCTAGACCCCATCAAGGCACTTATCTTTACGGCGGTCTTCAACGGTGTGGCCGCGGTGCCGCTCCTCTATATGATTGCGCGAGTGGGAAGTAATCAGGCAATTATGGGAGAATATCGTAATAGTCGTTTATCGAATATTTTTGTCCGACTCACGTTTGTCCTTATGACAGCGGCAGTAGGCGTACTTTTCTATTCTTTTGTCCGATAGAGTTTCAATTTTTTTGGTAGTGGCTGTATGAAATATGATTTGATAGTAGTAGGGGGCGGAGCCTCGGGTATGATGGCTGCTGGCCGTGCTGCTGAGCGAGGTCTCAAAGTACTTCTGCTTGAAAAAAACGAACGGCTTGGGGAGAAGCTTCGTATTTCTGGTGGTGGCCGCTGTAATATCACCAATGCCGAAGAAAACACGAAGTTGCTTTTGGGTAAATACGGTAAAGCTGAAAAATACCTCTACTCCCTTTTTGCTCAATTTGGCATGAAGGAGACATTTTCTTTTTTTGAAACACGTAACCTTCCCTTGAAGATAGAAGCCGGTAAGCGTGCCTTCCCTGTAAGTGAAAAGGCACTCGATGTAGTCAGGGTCCTAGAAGAATACCTCAAAAAGGGAAAAGTGATTGTCCGTTATCAGTCACCAGTCACAAAGGTGTCAGTGCGTGACGCGTATATAGACGCCGTATTTTGTGGTGATACACGGTTTGAGGCCAAGGAGTATCTCTTTGCTACGGGAAGTGTTTCTCATCCAGAGACAGGTTCTACGGGGGATGGTTTTCGCTGGCTTGAGAAATTAGGCCACACGATTGCCTCACCGACACCTACCATTGTGCCGCTTGCAGTCAAAGAAAAATGGGTTAAGACTTTAATGGGTGTGACGCTCGAGGATGTAAAGATTCACTTTTTTGTCGAAAAGCAAAAACAGTTTAGCTTGGCAGGTAATATCTTGTGTACACACTTTGGTCTATCTGGACCACTCATCCTCAATGCAGCGCACAAAGTAGCGGACCTGCTTCATCGAGGGAGAGTGACTGCTCATATTGATACTTGTCCAAAGATTGATTTGGGTAGTTTGGAACAAATATTGATTGAGCTTTTTGATAAAAATAAAAACAAGGTACTCAAGAATATCCTGAAAGAGTTTATCCCTACTGGAACCGAGAAGGGATTAAGTATTCTTTTGGCAGAGAAAATTGACCTCAATAAGAAGGTGCATTCAATCACAAAAGAAGAACGTAAAAAACTCGTCCAGCTCCTTAAGGCTTTGCCAGTAACTGTCCAGGGACTGATGGGCTTTGATCGAGCAGTGGTGGCAGATGGAGGAGTAGAACTCAACGAGATTGATTGGAAAACCATGCATTCACGTAAAGTGAGCAATCTTTTGGTTACAGGTGATTTACTCCACATCAATCGTCCGTCTGGCGGTTATTCACTCCAGCTGTGTTGGTCTACTGGTTATGTAGCTGGCAGTCACGCAGGAAAGTACGAAAGATACTAAAAAGGGATTAAGATATTTGGGGTGTAGCAGGAGGAATAGGTGATTTTGCTGTGGCAGCTCGCTTTTTTTGGACGGCAGTATAGATGCGCAGACCAGTCAGGCCTATCACAAGCACGCCTGAAAGGCTATACATCCAAATCATCCACCATTCACGAGAGTCAGTGCCTGCCGTGATGCCGTGTACGAGAAAAAGGATATAGGCAAGAAAACTTGTATAGTGGAGTGCACGCCATTTTTTCACCGGAAAACCAAAACGTCGAAGTTCGGAAGTGATAACGAGCGCTAGGATACCGTAGAAAGCAATTACACCAATGCCGACAGTCCAGGTAAGACTAAAACCAAGTCGTGATGGAAAATCACGAACCAGAAAAAAAGGAATAAGACTTTCGCCGAGAGTAAGTTTGAGAAATTCATCAAGTGTGAAGCTGGCAAAATGACCAACCACGGCGAGAACAGACATCCAAGAGAGGAAGCGATGTGTCTCATAGTTAAAGGCTGGGGGTACTATGCGAAAGAGCATGCGAGTCGTCATAAGGAGTCCATTGACAACTACGATAGTAAGGAGGATAAAGGCAAGAATGCCGCTTGCACGACCAATTTGCCAAGCAAGTTTGGAATTGTCAGTAGAGATCTCGGCCTTTAATGGGTTGGTCTCATTGAGGATTTCTGTACCATCGTCGACACCATCGATATCTGTATCAGCTTCTTTGGGATTGGTGAGATAGATTTCTGACTCTGCTTGGTCAGTCAGTCCATCAGCATCACTATCTTTGACAGCTGCTGATGCAGGCAGGGTAAAAACCGTTCCGAGGAAAAGAAGAGTAACGAAGAGTTTAGGGAGCTTTCCAGACATAAGGTTGTGCATAGGAGTTAATAATAACAGTACCATCATCTTTTATAAAAATAGCAGGCACACGAAACTGTTCAGCTAGTATATGGGCCTGGTCACCTCCTGAGATAAAAAGGGTTTTAGCAAGGACATCAGCGCTTATAACGCTTGGTGCAATTACAGTGACTGACAAGAAATCAAGGGTAGCGCTCTCATTGGTACGAGGGTCAATGATATGATGCTTCGTTTTTTGGTCCTGCACCCAATGCCGCCGATTTCTCCCTGAAGTAGCTACGGCCATATCTGTGAGCAGGAGCAGTGCAGCGGGATCTTGTTCGGCCTCAGGGTGTTCTACCTCTACTACCCAGTAAGGATAGCCTTCTTTAGTGTTAGTTCCTCGAGCGTAGATATCGCCACCAGCATCAATAATAAAATTTTCGAAATGAGTTGCAAGGTAGGCGGCTACTTGATCAACAATATAGCCTTTGCCTATGCCGCCAAAATCAATCAGTAATTCATGGGGTTTTGTGACGGATGGAGGAGTATGGGTTAGGCTAAGTTCCGAAAAGGCAGGAGGAGGGTTTTTGGGGAGAGTGTACTGGCTACTGGTGTAGCCTTCTTTTTCGAGCGTGGGAAGAATACTGGGATCAAAGAGGCCTCCCGAAAGATGGTGGAAATACTGAGAACTCGAGAGAAGATGGATGAGCTCTTTTGAGGGAGTATAGGTGTGGCTGTGGTTGAAGCGCCAGAGTTCGTTGTCTTTTTTGAAGCGACTAAAACGAGCCTCAAATTGACGAAACATTTCAAAGGCATGCTGAAGGCATTTTTCAGCAGCGAGAGCTTCTTCTGGAAGATGGAGAACTTCACAAAGAATATCTGTATTCATGATATCTTTGGATACTTGGTAGCGGAGCGATTGCCAATTACTCTCCTTCATAAGAGTCTATAATACCGTTATTGTTTGCATCGGTTTCAAACTCATAGTAAGCAAAGTCATCTTCATCATGATGCTGGTCAAGGGCATTTGGCACACCATCAGCGTCGGTGTCAGTAAAGTACTCACTTTGTTGTATAAGGGGATTGGGGTCAACGGCATCCACAAGCCGATCTCCGTCGGTATCTTTTTGGTAGGCTTCATCCAGCACAATAACCGTTTCTGTAACTGGCTTGTATTCAATAACTTCTTGGATCACATTGATAGTTTTGGTGGATGATTTTGGTCTCTCATCCTCATCTTCATCTTCCTCCTCATCCTCATCCTCATCCTCATCTTCGTCTTCATCTTCTTCTTCATCCGCAAGAGCAGACGCAAAGAAAGGAAGGGTATTATTTTGAGAAAATGAAAGAGGTAATTGAATGCTCCAAAGTAAAAACAAGAAGACGAAAAGGCCGAAGAATTTTTGTGAGGAACGAAAAATCATACAAAGAATTTAAGATGACTTGGTCTTAGTAGAAGCCTTTGGCTTTGCGGTAGTGACTTTTTGCTGGACTACCTTTTGAGTAGTAACTGGCTTAACAGTGGTTTTGGTAGTAGTGTTTTTTTTGTCATCAATAAGGCCTGGCTGATTTTTGAGGAGCTGTTCGTATTCAGCCTTGGCATCCTCCATGGCTTTTTTGAGATCAGTCTTGTTTTTGTTGATATCTTGGTAGTATTGGTAGCGAGCTTCTGCTGCATCTGAGGCTTCTGTCGAAGCTGAAAGTTTTTTGGCGTCACGCTTATTGTTTTCGATGGCCATAATAGCAACAAAAGGACCAAAAAATGCGGCCATGACAAAGAAAAAGAGGAATGTGCGAATGATATATTTTTTCATAGGTATTTTTGGTCAATAACAACCTTTTCTTTAATTATAGTACTCTTGCCGATATAAAAGTAGGGGTGAGTACTCTCTTTACCAGAAGACGCCCGAGAGGCACTTTTCTTACAGGTAAAGGATATTTGTACGACAAAATACCTAACTGAATTTGGCTTGTTTGAAGAGGCACTTTATACTGAATATATGTCAAATGAAAAACCTCGCTCATCATTTAAAAAACCGGAAGACTTCAGTAGTGTCAGCCGAAGGAGATTACTTGTAGGGGCAGGCGCATTGGGTCTCACTATGGCTGGCTTAAAGGTGGCGGATACCTTCATACACACAGAAACACCAGAAGCAGAGAGAACTCCAGAACAAAACACAGAAAAATTTGGCCCACGTTTTACAAATGAAATAACAGGGTACCTTAAGTTTTATGGTGAACTTAAGCTCGATGAAGTGATGTTTGTGGATGAACAAGGTCTTCCATTGGGAGAGCCGGTTAAGCTTGAGCCTATCAACGGTATTTCACCGGGTGAGATAGAGGGGGCAACGGGTATTCTCATAGGTGATATCAACCAAGCTTGGCTAGATGCTTGGCGTACCAAAAAATGCCAGGAGTTCCCAGGAGCCAAATGCGATCTAGAGAAGTCTTTGCCAAGACAAATGAATCTCCTTTTCTTGGCTCGAGAATTAGCCAATGCTGAATACCTCAAAGATGAGCAGATTGAAGGGGAAACCTATATAGATGTCGTGAGACACTTTGCTCGGAAGTCAGTAGTTGGTCATGAGGGATCTTCTCGTTATGAGTATCTCCGTGACCATGTGGGTGAGTCTATGGAAAAAGTACCAGAGGCTATCCGAGAGGAGTTGCAGTTTTTGGTGCCTGGATTAGCCGCTCAAGAATCTAAATATATCAATGATGCACGGAGTTCTGTGGGAGCTATGGGTATCATGCAGTTTATGCCAAGTACCTGGACAAGTGAACTAGGATACAGAAAAGAAGATATACTTCAATTTACCAATCAAGTAGAAGGAGCGGGAAGTTTTTTTGAGAGAGCTTATGAGTTTGTGCGTGATCATGATGATGGAGCGCTGGATGTGATCTGTGAAAATCTCTTTGATGATAACCGAGAAGTATTTCGTCGATACTTTTTGACTCCGGTACTCGTAAATAGCTATAACAGTGGTCCCGGGAGATTGGTTGCTGCCGTCAAAGAATTTGCGAGAACCTATCCAACGAGGCAGGCTTTACTAGCTGAATTGGGAGGTGATTATGAAGATGGTTTTGGATATGATGTATACTTTGCCATGACCAAGTTTGCTTCTACCGTAGTCGGAAAAGACGGCGAGGGCTATGATAAGCGACGAATTCCTGGTTATGGACGAGACTCAAGTCAGTACGTTTTGAGAGCGTATAGTTTGGCGCTTCTGCTTTCTATGGATAGTCAGGTAGAGTTTGCTGGAGAAACAGCAGGGATATTTCTGCCAGAGGCCCTGAGGATAAGTAACTAAGAAAGCCTATTTTAGACAGTTTTTGGCATTTCCGCTACACTAAAAAGAGAATAATTCACGTACGTTACCTTTATGGGAAATGAGGAAATGAAAAAAGAAACAGAAGTTGTAGCTGAAGAGAAAACAGAGACTGTAGTAGAGACAGTAGCTGAGGCTACGGAAGAAAAAATAGATGAGGCAGCAGAAACTGATGCAGTATCTGAAGTAAGCTCAACTATCAAACAAAAAATTACCGAGCATTGGAAGCTTCTTACGCTCGCTTTGATTATTGTGGTTTTGATTTTAGTCGGATCCTTGGCGAGAGGATTTTTTGTAGCAGCTATTGTAGACGGTGAGCCAATTAGTCGTCTTGCTGTAATCAAAGAACTTGAAAAACGTTCTGGAGGGCAGGCTCTCGATACGATGGTTATCAAGAAGATTATTTTGAAGCAAGCTTTGCTTCAAGGTATTAGTATTAGTGGTGATGATGTAGATCAGGAAGTCAGCACTCTTGAGGAGCGTATGGCTGCTCAGGGGAGTACTCTCGAAGTAGCATTGAGCCAGCAGGGTATGACCATGGAACAGTTCCGTGAGCAGATTATCCTTCAGAAGGCTCTCGAAAAAATCTTGGCAGATAAGCTTGTAGCGAGTGACGAAGAAGTTAATAAGTATCTCGAGCAGACCAAGGCTATGGCACCGAAAGGTATGAGTGAAGAAGAATTTCGTGGCAAAGTCAAAGAACAAATTAAAAGTCAGAAGTTTGATGTAGAAGTAGGGAAGTGGCTTACTGAACAGAAGCAGAAAGCTAATATCCGTTACTTTGTAGACTACGCTATACCGGTACCGGGTGATGCTTTGGAGCCGACAGAAGAAAGCGCTCTATAGTTAAAAATAACCACCCAAGATTTTACGAGGGTGGTTTTTTAAAATTTTTGTATGAAGTGGATTTTGCAAGTGTATCTATTGCTTATCATTGTTGTAGGAGGATTGTATATTCTCGGACGACAAGTGCCTTGTAAGCAGATATTGACATACCGTATTGGAGCGGTGGACTCGCGTTTTAGCCTTACGCAAGAACAGATTCAGGCTGCGGTAGAAAAAGCAGTCATGCCGTGGGAAAAGCTGGCTCAGAGGCAGCTTTTTGAATGGGATCAGACTCATGGTGATATTGCTATCAACTTTATCTATGATGAGCGTCAGGAACGTACAGAGGAGCTCAATAAGCTTGATAATGAAGAAGCGAATCTCAATACAAAGCAAAGTGAAATTGATGCTACATACGCTGTTCTTGAAAAAGAATATGATCAGAAATCAGCAAGTTATGAAACAGAAATAAAAATATACGAAAAAGATCTTGAAAGTTACAACAAAGAAGTTTCTCGGCTCAATAAGAGCGGTGAAGCTACTGAGTCAGATGTGAAGCGTATCAATAAAGAGTCAGAAAGACTTGAGAAGGAGAGTGTTCTATTGGAACAGAGACGTCTGACGGTGAACACATTGGCCAATCGTCTCAACAAGTTGGCCAAAAATGAACAAGAAGTAGTAGAGGGCTTCAATGCTAAGGTAGACCAGTTCCAGGACCACTACGGGGAAGAGGGAGTATTTGATCAGGGTGACTATGGGGGTAAGGATCTCAATATTTACCAATTTAGAGATCAAGATGATTTAGCGGTAGTGCTCTCTCACGAACTTGGACATTCGCTTGGTTTGGGTCATGTCGAAAATCCACGTTCGATTATGTACTACCTTATGGGCGAACAGCCAAGTACGCCTGTGTTGAGCGCTGAAGATAAGGAAGCCTTTGCGGACATTTGTGATAAACGGAACGGTGTTTCTTGGGAAAACCTAACAGAGATTCTAACATTTGTGAAAGATAAACTGCAGAGTCAGAAGGCTTTTTTGTATGAATAAATTTTGGATTCCATTTCTGATACTACTCTTCGTGATTGGATTTTTCTTTTGGGTGAGTTATAGCGAGTATCAGGTAGGTGAATCCACGACACCTGAAGTGTCCTATGAAGAAAGGGTAGAAGAGAGACAGGTAGAGGAGAAACTTGCGATAGAAGAAAAATCGCCGCCAGCACAAGAAGAGAACGTACCTGCAGTAAAAGAAGCAGCGGAGCGTAATCCTTTGGAAATCAGTTTTGTGGTACAGGCTCCTGACGCTACGTGGTCAGACGAGCGTTTTCAGAACGCTTGCGAAGAAGCGAGCCTACTCATGGTGGGGAGTTTTCTGCAAAACAAAAAAATTACTGCTCCAAGACAAGAGATGCTAGCTATCATGGCTTTTGAGGACAAAAAATTCGGCCATAGCTACGATACTTCCGCTGTGGATACCAATACGATACTACAAGAATACTACGGTATTACCACAAGCCGAGTGGAAGACCTTCAGTCAGTTGAAGAAATGAAGGCTTTAGTGGACAGAAAAGGGGTCCTTATAGTACCAACAGACGGACGCACCTTGAAGAATCCGTACTTCACCGCTCCTGGACCAGAGACACATATGCTCGTAGTCCTTGATTATGATGCCAAAACCAAGGAATTCATCGTCCATGATCCTGGCACCAAGAGGGGAGCTCTATATCGATATAATGAGCGAGTGCTTTTTGAGGCTATAGCCGATTATACCTCAGGCACGAAGCACAAAGAGCGAAAAAGTATAGAAAAGAAGGCAATAGTAGTGCCTTTTGAATAAGAATTCGGCTAAAAATATTGACAGGATTCGGAAATCCTGCTTTAATAAGGAGTCGTATAAATGAGCTTTTTCTAGCCTCATTTTGATGGCCAGCAAAAGCCGTTGCTCTCTAGGGAGCTCTTTCTGATAGACTACTAACTTACAGGGTCTGCCAGCTCGCAAGTGAAGACATTGTCTCAATGTATTATCTTGCCGTTTTTTGCAAGATAATATATTTAGTCTAAATACAAGACATATGTCAGAACCACAAGTTCGAGGCAAGCGTTTTCGCCCAGCCTCACCAGCAAAGAAAAAATTTGTCCTCAAGAAAAGACGAGGAGAAATCAAACATAAGAAGAAGCAGGGGAAGATTGGATTTGATCTTACCCGTATTACCAAAGGTCATATCGCTGATGGTGATTTGCCAGTGATTGAAAGCCCAGTCGTACACTTCAATGATTTTCAGATTGATGAGCGTATCAAGAAGAATATTGCTCACCGTAAATTGACTGCACCAACTCCTATCCAGGGTCTGACCATCCCGGTCATTCTTGAAGGACGTGATGTGATTGGTGTTGCCAATACCGGTACCGGCAAGACAGCTGCTTTTTTGTTGCCGTTGATTCACAAGACCTTGCAGAACCCAAATCACCGAAGTATTATCATCACTCCGACTCGTGAGCTCGCAGAGCAGATCGACCGTGAATTAAAGCTCTTTGCTTATGGTTTCCGTATTGGATCAACTGTTTGTATCGGAGGTAAATTCCTCGATGAGCAGATGCGTGGATTAGCTCGTCATCCTCATTTTGTGATTGGTACCCCGGGCCGTCTCTTGGACTTGATCGAGCGCAAGAAGCTTGATATCACCAAGTTCAATGCGGTAGTGCTCGATGAAGTAGATCGTATGCTTGATATGGGATTCCTTACTGATGTAAAGAAAATGCTTCTTTCTATCGGTAAGCCTCGTCACATGCTTTTCTTCTCAGCTACCATGCCAAAGCTTATCAATGAGCTGGCTCAGCAGTTCCTCCATAATCCACTTACTTTCACCGTGAAGCCTCGTGCTACCTCACAAAATGTGATCCAGGATGTGGTACGTGTAGGGAAAGCTGATGTAAAAGTCGACTTGCTCCATCAGATCCTTCTTGATCCAGAATTGACGAAGACGATTATCTTTGGTCGCACCAAGCGTGGTGTTGAGCAACTCGTACGTCATCTCTCAGAACGTGGATTTAGAGCAGATGCTATCCATGGAGACAAGACACAGTCAGCTCGTAGCCGTGCCTTGAAGCGCTTTACGCGTGACGAAGTGCAAGTTCTCGTAGCGACCGATGTGGCTGCTCGTGGTCTTGATATCCCAGACGTGAGTCATGTGATCAACTTCGATATCCCAGAAACCTACGATGATTACGTACACCGTATTGGCCGTACAGGCCGTGGTGATAAGAAGGGGAAAGCCTTTACTTTTGTAGACGCTGACTTCGACAAATAGAGGAGCGTTTAGGGCTCAATAGATGTAAACTACGCTTCTTTAATGTATGATTAAGGAAGCGTAGTGTCGTTTAGACGGATAATAGAGTACATATGGATATAAGTTTAGCTGCTATTGAACAATGGTTTCAGATGCTTGTTATGACCGTGCCTTTGCCATGGTTTGTTTTTGTTGGTTCTGCTCTAGAAGAAATATTTAGTATTATTCCAGCTACCATAGTGATGGGTATCGCGGGCTCGGCAGCACTTATTGAGGGTCAGGGTATCTTTTATCTGATGGGCTTGGCATTTCTTGGGAGTGTGGCACGTCTCTTTGGGGCATATCTTTACTATTGGCTGGGTGATAAGCTTGAGGATATTTTGGTACCATATTTCAAGCGTTTCTTTGGAGTGGGCCATGAAGAAATAGAGGGTATCGGTAAACGTTTCAACGGTAAACATTTTCAAGATGGCTTTGTCTTATTTGCTATGCGCGCCACGCCTTTTTTCCCAGTTACGATTACCTCCATTGCTTGTGGCATTATCAAGATGAATATGCAGGTGTTTATTCTCGCAACTTTTTTGGGAAATTTCTGCAAAGACTTCCTCTATCTTTTTGTGGGTTATGTAGGACTTGCTTCTTTGGCGCAACTCTGGAAATCTGTGCAACAGTACAAAGTGCTCGTCGATGATGGCGTCGGTATGAGTATCGTGGCACTTATGGTGGTATTGTATCTTTTCCGTGGACAAGGAAAGAGATTGGTGCGCTTTTTTAAGGAGTACCAAACATGGTTTCGTAAAAACTAAACACTATGACATCACCTTTTTCTCTACAATCAAAATACAAACCAGCCGGTGATCAGCCAGGAGCGATAGCTTCATTGGTAGAAGGTGTACATGCTGGACATGATGCTCAGACCCTTCTCGGAGTGACTGGTTCAGGTAAGACCTTTACGATGGCCAATGTCATCCAGCAAATTGGTAAGCCTACACTGGTCATAGCACACAACAAGACGCTTGCTGCCCAGCTCGCTCAGGAGTACCAGGAGTTTTTTCCAGATAATGCTGTGCACTATTTTGTTTCATACTATGATTACTACCAGCCAGAGGCGTACTTACCTGTTTCTGACACCTACATCGAAAAAGACGCTCAGATCAATGCTGAAATTGATCGTCTGCGCCATGCCTCTACGCAAGCCCTTCTCACTAGGCAAGATGTGATTATTGTGGCATCGGTATCGTGTATCTATGGTTTGGGTAGTCCAGCTGAGTACGAAAAGAAAAATATGCGCTTAGAGGTAGGTATGCCTATGGGTAGAAGCGAGCTTCTCCATAAGCTCGTAGCAGTACATTTTGAACGTACCAACGCCGACCTTAACCCGGGGCAGTTTCGGAGCATGGGTAATCGTATAGAGATTATGCCTATTTCTGAGAAGTTCGTGTTTCTGATTGAAATTGTCGGTGGTACAATCGGTCATATCATGAAGATTAATCCAGTGACGCTGGAGATTTTGGAAAATCCAGAAGCGATTTTTATCTTTCCAGCCAAGCACTTCGTAACCAACAAAGAAGAGCAGGAAATGGCTATTGCTTCTATCCGCGAAGAACTGAAGCTCCGTCTGGCTGAGCTTGAGGCGGAGGGGAAGCTTTTGGAAGTAGAGCGTCTCAAACGTCGTACCACGTATGACCTGGCTATGATGCAAGAAATTGGCTACTGCAATGGAATCGAAAACTACTCACGACATCTTTCAGGGAAGCTCCCGGGTGAACCTCCAGAGACGCTCCTTTCATATTTCCCGCATAAGCCCGACGGCACACCAGACTTCGTGACCATCATCGATGAATCACATGTCACGTTGCCGCAGCTTCGGGGTATGTATGCTGGAGATCAGTCACGCAAAAAAACCCTTGTAGAATTTGGTTTTCGTTTGCCGAGTGCGCTCGATAACCGCCCACTCCGTTTTGAGGAGTTTCAGGAGCGTATTGGTCAGGCTATTTTTACTTCAGCTACACCAGCTGACTATGAACGAGAAGTCAGTGGCAATATCGCAGAGCAGGTGATTCGTCCTACTGGCTTGGTAGACCCGGAGGTGGAAATCCGTGGAGTTTTGCCAAAGCCAGAAGAAGGCTACGAGGGACAGATTCAGGATTTTATAATTGAAACAGAAAAAGAAATTCTCACTGGTGGTCGCGTGATAGCCACTACCTTGACCAAGAAGATGGCTGAAGATTTGAGTCGCTTCTTGAAAGAAAAAAATATCAAGGCAGAGTATCTTCATAGTGATATCAAGACGATAGACCGCATCAAGATTTTGACGCAGTTTCGTAAGGGTGAGTTTGACTGTATTGTGGGAGTCAATTTGCTTCGTGAAGGTCTCGACTTACCGGAGGTGACCTTTATTGGTATTCTTGATGCTGACAAAGAAGGATTTTTGCGTTCAGAGACATCACTGATTCAGATTATTGGTCGTGCAGCTCGTAATGCTAAAGGCCGAGTGATTCTGTATGCAGATCGTATGACTGGTGCTATGGAGCGTTCACTGGGAGAGACAAGTCGTCGTCGTACCAAACAGTTGGCCTACAATCAGGAACATGGTATTACCCCGATGACTATTCTAAAGAATATCAAAGACATTACTGAACAGCTTGATAGTGATCACGACAAAGCCGTGCGTGCCAATATGGCTCTGGATGAAGAGATATTTATGAATGATCCAAACAAGCTTTTCGCCCTCAAAAATGAAGAGATGGAAGCAGCTGCCAAGGCTCTTGATTTTGAGACAGCAGCTATTATTCGTGATGAAATTCGTTCACTTGAAGCCAAACTTGCTAAGAAACGAAAGGAAAATCCAGCACCAAAAATCAAGAAGATTAAAGCCAAGCGACATTAGGAGTTTGAGAAGGTGCTATAATAAAAAAGCTAAAAAGTTAAAATAAACACTATGGACCGACAAAAAATCCTCATAGGAGTTTTGAGTGGTGTACTGACTGTCTCAGTGCTCATCTTTGCCTATCAGCGCATGATGAACAGTACTGATACAGATACAGGCATCGAGACTCCTCAAGCGATGATGGAGAAAAAAGAAGCTCCAAAACCAATCCCTACCACCCCAAGTGGAATAGTGGATGAAATCGAAGGAGAAGCTGCTCTTGATGCTGCTGCTTTGGATGCAGAGATAGACGCAGAAACTGCTGAAATCCAAAAGGAGAGCGAAAGTCTAAATAACTTAAGCCAATCATATGATGAAAACCAAATTTAAAGTAAGTGCGGTATTTTTGTTGGTGAGCTTTCTCGCGAGTCCGGCCTTGGCTTTGGCTGAAAGTGGCAGTGGCTCAGAAGGTGGTAGTCGTCGTGCCGAAAGAGAAGCCTATGTCCAGGAACGTCAGGCCAATCGCGAACAAAAAATAGAGACTCGCCAGGCTAACCGTGAGCAGAAAATGGAAGAACGTCAGGTGAATCGTGAAGAACGTCAGGAAGAGCGTGAGCAGAAAAAAGAAGAGAATCAGGCGGAACGCCAAGCGAAGTTTTGTGAGCGTTTTACAGAGCATGCTTCAAATATCTCTTCTCGGGTGGATGAGCGAGGTAATAAGTTTGTAGAGCGTAAAACTAATCGCGTTGCAGAAATCGAAAAGAATCGCACCGAACGTACAGACAAGCGTGCAGAACAGAGAACAGAAAGTAAAGAGCGTCGCGATGCTATGTATGCTCGCTTGCTCGAGCGTGCCGATACTGATGCCGAAAAAGCTGCAGTAGAAAAGTTTAAGACGACTACTGAAGCAGCTGTCGCTACTCGCCAGGCAGCGGTAGACGCAGCAATTACTGACTTTCGTAAAAGTGTCGATGCTCTCATAGCTGGACGCAAAGACACCGGATCTACAGCCAAAGATACTTTTGAGAAGTCAGTAGAGAGCGCTCTCGCTACTGCCAAGAGTGACTGCGAAAAAGGTACAGAGGTAGCCACGGTTCGTAGTAACTTTATGAGTGCTATGGAGGCTGCTCGTAAGACGCTCCAAGATACTCGTCAAAATACTGATAAGATAGGGGACGATATCAAGGCTTTAGCTACCACGCGCAATGCAGCTATTCAGTCTGCCAAGACTGCTTTTCAGACCGCTATGGAGGCTGCTCGCAAGGAGCTCAAGGCTGCTTTTGGAGAAGAGGCTGCTGAAGACTCAGCTCCAGTTACACCATAGTTTTTCTGTACAAACAGATACGCACATCCCCCCTGCAAAGGGGGTTTTGTGTAGGGGTAAATCAATAGGGGATGACCTTGAAAAAAGAGGGTGTTTATGGTAGACTTACTCACTTAGTGAAATTCTATTTATGGCCAAAAGCGAAAAACGTATCAAAAAAACAGAGATTATCACTCCGAGCGAAGAGATAGTGGTTCGTGGCGCCCGCACGCATAATCTCAAAAATATTACTGTCTCTATGCCACGCAACAAGATGGTGGTCTTTACTGGTCTTTCTGGATCAGGAAAGTCATCATTGGCGTTTGATACTATCTTTGCCGAGGGTCAGCGACGCTATGTGGAGTCTCTTTCTGCCTATGCACGTCAGTTTTTAAATACCATGCAAAAACCAGAGGTGGATGAAATCAGTGGACTTTCACCAGCCATCTCTATCGACCAAAAATCAGCCAGTCGCAATCCTCGCTCTACAGTGGCGACGGTGACAGAAATCTATGACTACCTCCGTGTACTTTTTGCTCGTGTAGGACGTCC